>CANQES010000076.1 GCA_947595555.1 uncultured Clostridia bacterium
TCTAATATATCTAGTTGTAAATTCTCTTTTAGTTCTGCAAGTTTGCTTTCATGACTTGCTTGGTTTGCCTTTGTTAGGATTCCATTTTCTCCTGTTAATGTAGATATACTCACTCCCGCCAAAATTAGCAATACTATTATCGTAATTACTAATGCTATTAGTGTTATTCCTGATTCCTTCTTATAATTTTTTTCTTTTTGTTTTTTTACCTTGTTCTTTTTCATTTGAATCTCCTTTCTTTGATAAATAGTATATTTCTACACTATATGACTTTTTTTTACAAAATAAATATAACATATGAAAAAAAATAAGTCAAGTTTTTTTCCACATTAACTCGGATTTTTTTGTATGTTTTTTTTTGTAATTTTTTGTTATCCTTTTTATAATATTTTTTTATTTTTTGTTAATAATATATAAGATAGTCGGAGGTATTTATGACTAATAAAAATTGTAAATATGAAAAAATTTTAATCGGAAATACCATGAAAAAAATTCGCAAATCTCTTGGATATACACAAGAATTTGTTGCGAATGAATTAGATTTAGCTCCTCGATATCTTTCTGATATTGAGCGTAATAAAACTAAAGGAAGTTTAGATACCTTGGTTAAACTTTGTAATTTATATAAAGTTTCTCCTGGATATATTTTAAAAGACTATATCGATATCGATGCTATTGAGCAAAGACAAGATGATAGTCTTATCGGTTTTTATAATTTAAATAACAATGAAAAAGCTATTGTCTTAAAGCTAATTGAGTTTATGAATACGCAAAAACTTAAAGATGAATAAAAAATCAAATATATTTTTCAACAACTACTACCATTCTACCACTCCTTGTAGTTCCAGACATGTCTTTAATTACAAACCTTCCTTTTCCTCGAATAGTAATAATATCATTTAACTTAATCTGTTTTGAAGCTTTCGTTTCATTTTGTCCATTAATAAATACTCTTTCTTGCTCTATTATTTGATTTGCCTTACTTCTAGAAGTTCTTGCTAAGTCTGATACAAAATTATCTAATCTCAAAGAAGGTACAATAATTTTAACTTCTTCGATTTTAGTCTCTTTTTGTTTTAACTCTCCAATGTCTTCTATTTTTAAAACACTTTTTTCAAATCTTGTCAAAGATGGTAATTGTTCTTTTAAAATATTTGCAAAATCTCCAAGTGCAATAATGTCTGCTCCTTCTTTGTAAACTAGAATATCTCCTACTTTTTCTCTTTTTAAGCCTAATTTTACAATTCCACCCAAATAATTCCTATGTGAATAATGTCCTTGTTCTTCTTCTGGAAGTATAATTCTCACTATTTGTATCATTTTGTTATAATTTTTTTCTAGCATTTTTTCATCATATTTTTCAGGATATATAATAAGTATTTTTCTTTCTGCCTCTTCATAACCACCATATAGTTTATAATTTTCAAATTTTATTTTTTTCAAAAAATTTTCTACTAGTGATACCTGATACATATCTAAAAAATCTGTATGTTCTATTTTTTCTCTTGTTTTAGAAAATTCTATTTTATCTAAAACTTGTGATAAGCATATTTTATCTTCTTGTTTTTTATAATCTTTTAGTAATTGCTGTTTATCCATTATTTTTTCCTTTCATTTATTATGTCTAAACCATAACTTTAAAAAATTCTTTTATATCTTGGCTGATTGTTTTCTCATCAACTTTATAAATTTTTTCTAATTCTTCTACACCACCATGTTCAATATATTTATCTGGATAAGCATATTTTTTTATATCAACGCCTTCTAATTTTTCTTCAATAATTATGTCCTGTACTGCACTAGCTAAGCCATTTATAATGGTTCCATCTTCTATTGTTACAACATGTTTTGTTTTTTCAATGGATTTTTTTATTGTTTCTTTGTCTATTGGTTTTAAAAATCTAGCATTAATAACTTCTACTTCTATATCAGGATTTTCGTTTTCTACACTTTCTGCAATTTTCATTGCTCTTGCTACTGTTTTTCCAATAGCTATAATGCTTATATCTTTTCCCTCTTTTAATATTTCTGCTTTTCCTAATTGTATTTTATCCTGTTTTTCTATTTTATAATCATCTTCTCCGCCTCTTGGATAACGAATTACAACAGGTCTTTTTAAATCTACTGCAAATTCTAACATATCTTCTAATTCTTTGAAATTCTTTGGTGCCATAATTGTTAAATTTGGCACTAATCTAAAGAAAGACATATCTAATGTTCCTTGATGTGTTTCTCCATCTGCCCCTACTATCCCTGCTCTGTCTACGCACATTACTACTGGTAAATTTTGCATGGCAACGTCATGAATAACCTGGTCATAAGCTCTCTGATAAAAAGATGCATATATTGGCACAACTGGAATAGCCCCTGCTTTTGCCATTCCTGCCGCCATTCCAATGGCATGTTGCTCTGCTATGCCTATGTCGAAAAATCTTTCTGGAAATTCCTTAGCAAAATTTGTCAAGCCTGTCCCATCTTTCATAGCTGCTGTTATAGCTACTATTTTATCATTTTTTCTAGCTAGTTCAATTAATTTTTCACCAAAAACTTTTGAATAATCACTTTTCTTTGCTTTTTTGCTTTCCCCTGTTTCAATATTAAATGGACCTGTAGCATGAAATTTGTCTGGGTTTTCCTCCGCAATTTTGTATCCTTTCCCTTTTTTGGTTAGAACATGAATTAATACTGGACCATCTAATTCTTTGCTTATTTTTAACATTCTTTCCAACTCTGCTATGTCATGCCCATCTACTGGACCTAAATATCGAAATCCTATGTCTTCAAAAAACATTGTTGGAATAATTAATTGTTTTATACTTCTTTTTACTCTCCTTACTAGCCTTACAATTGGTTTGCCTATCCCAGGAATTTTTAAAATGACTTTTTTTACAGCATCACTTGATTTATTATATGATCTTTTTGCTCTTAGTTTACTAAGTAGCATACTAATTCCACCTATGTTTTTAGAAATGCTCATTTCATTGTCATTTAATATAACTGTCATTGTAGTTTTACTCCACCCTGTGTCATTTAAGGCTTCTAATGCCATTCCTCCTGTTAAAGCACCATCTCCTATTACTGCTATTACAGAATATTTTTCTCCTTTTAAATCTCTCGCTCTCGACATACCAAGAGCAGCAGAAATTGATGTGCTGCTATGACCTGTATTAAAACAGTCTGTTTCAGATTCTTTTGTTTTTGGAAATCCTGCAATTCCATTTAATTTTCTTAATGTTTTTAGTTCTTCCTTTCTTCCTGTTATAATTTTATGCACATATGTCTGATGTCCTACATCCCATACTATTTTGTCTTTTGGTAAGTCAAACACACTATGCAGAGCAATTGTTAATTCTACTACTCCTAGGTTTGAAGCTAAATGACCACCATTTTCTGATACTATGTCTAATATGTATTTTCTTATGTCCTCTGCTAATTGTATTTTTTCTTCTGTGTTAAGTTTTTTTAAATCTTCTGGAGATTTTATTTTTTCTAACACTATTACCCCACCTATATTTTATTTTTATGGTTATATTATATCATAATAAATATCAATATATCAATAGAAAATCAGCAAAGATATTTTTTTGTAATAAGTATGTATAAATTATAAAGTTATATTTAATATTTTACAAATTTTACATAAAACTATTCCTTTTTTTAACAATTTATGCTATAATAGTAATAGTTGATACAAGGGAGGAATTTTTTTATGTGGCAAATTTGGTTAATTATTGCTGGTGTATGTTTAGTAATAGAAATTATGACAGTAGGTTTTTTAGTATTCTGGTTTGCAATTGGTGCTTTATTTGCAATGATTGTTAGCTTCTTTACTAATAATCTTATAATTCAAACAGCTGTGTTCGTAATATCTTCTGCCATTTTAATTTTTGCTACAAAACCATTTGTAAAAAAGTTTATGAATAGTAAAACTGACATAAAAACAAATGTATATTCATCTATTGGAAAAACTGGAATTGTAACCAAAGACATCGATGTACTTAATTCTGCTGGTCAAATTAAAGTAGATGGAGAACTTTGGACTGCCACTAGTATAGATAATAAAAATATTCCTCAAGGCACAGAAGTAGAAATTAAAGACATAAAAGGTGTAAAAGCAATTGTTGCACCAATTCAAAAATAGTTTTCAATTTTTATATAATAATATATTTTTAAGGAGGACAAATTTATGTGGTTTTTATTGGTATTACTTGTTATTATTTTAATAATAGCTGCTATGTCTATTAAAATTGTTAAACAATCTGAGGTATATATCATTGAAAGATTAGGTAAATTTTACAAAGTGGCTGATGCTGGTCTTACCATCATTATTCCATTTTTCGACCATGTTAGAAGTGTAGTTAGTTTAAAACAACAAACTATGGATGTACCACCTCAAGGAGTTATTACTAAAGATAATGTTACGATTACAATTGATACAGTTGTATTCTATCAAATAACTGACCCTGCTAAAGCAGTTTATGAAATCCAAAGCCTAAAGAAGGGTATCGAATATCTTGCTATTACAACAATTCGTGATATCATTGGTAAAATGGATTTAGATGAAACATTTAGTTCTAGGGATGGTATCAATAATCAATTAAGAGTTGTTCTTGATGAAGCAACAGACCGTTGGGGATGTAAAATCGACCGTGTAGAAATCAAAGATATTACACCACCTGCTGACATTAGAGATGCAATGGAAAAAGAGATGAATGCAGAAAGAAATAAAAGAGCTTTAATTCTAGAATCTGAAGCACAAAGACAATCTGCAATCACTATTGCAGAAGGTAAAAAACAAGCTGCTATTTTAGAGGCTGAAGCTGATAAGGAAGCTCAAATTAGAAGAGCTGTCGGTGAAGCTCAAGCAATTCGTGAAGTTGCTGATGCTAAAGCTCAAGAAATCCAGATGATTTATGATGCTATGAAAAAAGCAGATCCTAATGAAAAGTTAGTTCAATTAAAATCTTTGGAAGCTTTAGAAGAAGTTGCTAAAGGTGAAGCAAATAAAGTATTTATCCCTTTTGAAGCAACAAGTGCTTTGAGTTCATTAGGTGCTGTAAAAGAAATTTTAACAGATAAAAAATCCAAAAAAGATAACAAAAGTAATTAAAGGATGATTTGAAACAATCATCCTTTTAATTTATAAATTTTCTTGGGACTCTTGATGAAATTGTACTAAGTATCTCATAATTAATAGTATCACATTCATGTGCCACATCATCTAATGTTATTTGTTCATTATCCCAAATCCAAACTTCATCTCCCACACTTACTTCATTTAAATCTGTTACATCCGCCATAAAGCTATCCATACAAATTTTTCCTATTATTGGTACTTTCTTGCCTTGTATTACAACAAATCCCTTATTTGATAGACATCTTCTTAATCCATCAGCATAGCCAATTGGAATAGTTGCAATTTTGCTTCTTCTTTTAGTTATAAAAGTTCTTCCATAACTAATACTTGTCCCCTCTTCCACTGTTTTCAATAGAGTTATCGCAGATTTTAATTTTGCTACTGGTTTTAATAATATTTTTTCTTTTATGCCTTCAGCCGATTCATATCCATACATGAGCATTCCGATTCTTACTAGATTATATTGTGCTTCTGGATAATTAATAAATCCATTAGATGCAGATGCATGAATATATTTTACGTCTTTTATAATTGCTTTTTGAAATATGTCCAGTTGTTTCTTTGTATATTCTTCATCTATATCTGGAGAAGATAAATGTGTATAAATGCCTTCTATTTTTATATTTTTTTTCTGTTGAATGTCTCTTATAACATTTGATAATTTCTCTAATTCAATTCCTGTTCGACCCATTCCTGTTTCAATTTCTAAATGCACTCTCATGGTTTTATTTTGTTTTTGCACTTCTTTCAAGAATTCAATAGATGACATGCCAATTACTAAATCATTTTCTAAGATTTTTCTGATTTCACTAATTGCTGGTTGATTTAATATAAAAATATCTTTTTTATAACCTAGTTTTCTTAATTCAACACCTTCGTCAACAGTTGCTAATCCTATTATATCAAATTCGTTTATAATATCTAGCCTTGTATTTAAATATGTTCCATACGCATTTGCTTTCATAATAGGCATTATTACCGTATTTGGATTTGCCCTCTTCTTTATTTGTTCTATATTATATTTAAAATTATTAATACTAACTTCCATTACGGTATATCTCGTAATTTCTTCATTCATAGTTTTTACCTCAGTTATTTCATTGCTTCTTCCACTGCAACAGCTACAGCTACTGATGCACCAACCATTGGGTTATTTCCCATTCCAATTAGTCCCATCATTTCTACGTGTGCTGGTACAGATGATGAACCTGCAAATTGTGCATCTGAATGCAT
>CANQES010000077.1 GCA_947595555.1 uncultured Clostridia bacterium
ATTGCTTTTGTTAAGTTTGATTTGTTTCCATAGTATTTTTCTATGTTTTGTACTTCTAAAATTCTTTCCATATAAAAAACTCCTTTCAACTTAACTTAAATTATAATAGCTTTTCAAAATAGTTGCCATCGATTTACCTTACAAAAACCTTACAATTTTGTAAGGTTTCTATGTCATATCTATATAACTGCTATTTGGAAACACTAATTTTACTTCTGTTCCTTCGTTTTGAATAGAATTCAATTCTATTCCTATTCCTAATTTATCACATAACTTTTTACATAAATATAATCCTATTCCTGTAGATTTTTTATTTGACATTCTTCCGTTTATTCCTGTAAATCCTTTTTCAAATACTCTTGTTATGTCTTCTTTTTTAATTCCTATTCCATTATCTTTTATATGTAGAATTCCATTTTCTTTTCCTGATGTTGAATATATGTCAATTTCAGCTTGTTCATTCATCTTTCTATACTTTATACTATTTTGTATAATTTGATTTAAAATAAATACTATCCATTTGTTATCTGTACTAACTTGCGTTTCTAAGTCATATGTATTAATAATTATTTTTTCTCCAATTAATACTGATTTATTTTTTAGAATAACTTCATTTACAATGTCTTTTAGACTGCATTTTCTGATATAATAGTCTTTCTCTACAATATTACTTCTAGCATAATATAGAGCTTGTTCTATATAGTTTTCGACTTTGTCTAATTCTTCATCTATGCTTTTTGTTGCTTTTGTTTTATTATTTTCTACAATCATTTTACTAGTTGCTATTGGTATTTTTATTTCGTGAATCCACATTTCTATGTATTCTTTGTAATCTTCAATCATATATTTATATTTATTTACATTTTCAAGCATTGATTTATTTAACTGCTCTATAATATCTTTTAGAATTTTACCATCTAAAAAATTTGGTTTAGACATTATTTCTGTGATTAGATATTTTTCTTGTAACTCTTCTAATATTCCATAAACATTTTTATAATAATGTCTTTTGCATATATATTCTATAATAATAGATATTAAATATAGACATAAAACAATTAATGGAATATATATCTTAATAAAAGTACCAAATGGATAAGCAAGTAAAAATATTTCTATTGTTGTAAGTCCAAATAAAATTAAGCCTATTTGATATAGTTTATCTTTAATAAAACTTTTAAAATTCATAAATCCCTCCTATTTTAATATATATCCTTGTCCCCTCTTGGTTTCAATCAGTTCCTTTAATCCTAACTCTCCTAATTTGTTCCTTAATCTAGCTATATTTACTGACAAAGTGTTATCATCTATAAAACTTTCACTTTCCCATAAATAGTCCATAATGTCTTCTCTTGAAACAATCTTATTTCTTTTTTCATTGAGATATTTTAATATCTTAAGCTCATTTTTTGTTAATTCAATTTCTTTATCTTCCTTTATTATTGTGCTATTTGATAAATTAATGATGAAATTTTCTGTAACAATTTTATCTTGAGAATATCCCATATTACTTCTTCTTAAAATAGATGCTATTTTAGCAAGTAAAATTTGAATATTAAAAGGTTTTGTAATATAGTGATCTGCTCCGTAATTTATGCTTAATAGTTCATCTACTTCATCATCTCTACTGGTTACAATGATGATTGGAACATTAGATTGCTTTCTTATTTCTTTGCAAATATATTCTCCATCTGCTCCGGGTAAATTTATGTCTAATAATATTAAGTTTGGATTTATATTTAAAATATCTTGAATTGTATTATTAAATTTTTTTAATGATATTGCTGTATATCCATGATTGTTTAAAAATATATCTAATTCATTTCTTAACTTTTCATCATCTTCTACAATTAGTATTTTTGGCATTTTTTTAACCTCCAAAATTATTATAGCACAATATATATTAAAAAAACCTTACATTTTTGTAAGGTTCATTATATGTTTTATTTAAATCTTTTTAAATAGCTATCCATTTGTTCAATAAATTCATCATTGTTCTTTGATAATGTCATATGACTAATAACCTGTTCAGTAACATCTGCTACTGGCATACTATTCATTGCTTTTCTTAAAGCAAAAACAGTATCTTTCTCCTTTGCAGTCAACAACAAATCTTCTCTCCTTGTTCCTGATTTATTTATATCAATTGCTGGGAAAATTCTTCTTTCTGATAGTTTTCTATCTAGGTGTACTTCCATGTTTCCAGTTCCCTTAAATTCTTCAAAAATAACGTCATCCATTCTGCTTCCAGTATCAATTAATGCTGTTGCCAAAATTGTTAAGCTACCTCCAAATTCAATGTTTCTAGCAGCACCAAAAAATTTCTTTGGTTTGTGCAAAGCTGCAGGGTCAATACCACCAGATAATGTCCTTCCTGAAGAAGGTATTACTAAGTTATAAGCTCTTGTAAGTCTAGTAATACTATCTAATAAAATAACAACATCTTTTCCGTGTTCTACTAATCTTTTTGCACGCTCTAATACCATTTCTGCAACTTTTACATGATGTTCAGGTAATTCATCAAAAGTAGAGTGTATAACCTGTCCTTTAATTGAACGTTTCATATCTGTTACTTCTTCTGGTCTTTCATCTATTAATAATACAATTAATTCTGTTTCTGGATTATTTTGAGCAATGCTATTAGCAACTTTTTTTAGTAGAGTAGTTTTTCCTACTTTAGGTTGTGCTACAATCATTCCCCTCTGCCCTTTTCCAATTGGACACATTAAATCAATTATTCTTGTGGCATAATCATTGGATGTTGTCTCTAATTTAAGTCTCTCATTTGGATAAATTGGAGTTAGTTCATCAAATCTCTTTCTTTTCATTGCCTTTTCTGGATGTTCTCCATTTACTTCACCAACAAAAATCAAAGATGGAAATTTTTCTCCTTCGCGAAATCTAGAGATACCTTTTATGACATCTCCTGTGTCTAGACGGAATCTTCTAATTTGAACCATAGATATATATACGTCTTTTTCACTAGATAAAAAGTTTTCTCCGCGTAAAAAGCCATAACCATCTGGTAAGATATCTAATATTCCTTCTACAATTTCATCGCCATTATTGGTTAATTTGTAATCAACAATTGGTTCGCCATTTTCGTCATATTGTCTTTCTACTGTTTCTTTTTCTTCTTCTATATCTTGCTCTTTGCTTGGCTCTGTGTCTCCTACAATTTGCTTTAAAATACTAATAAGCTCATCTTTTTTTAATTTTGATATATTTTTTATGTTGTGTTCTTTTGCCATTTCTTTTAAATCCATTAATGACATTGATTCTAAATTTAACATTAAAAACCTCCTTGGACATTTGTATAGTTATTATAACACAAAATTTGGTAAATGAAAACACCATATATAAACTAAATTTTATATTTTTCTCTTTCTTGATAATGAGTATGTAATAATTTTTCTGCTCTATAACTTCCCGGTTTTTCTAGATATTCTTGATATATCTTTTTAACAATTGGATTTTCATGTGATTTTCTAATAGTACTTTTTTCATCAATTGTATATAATGTACTAGCCCTTAATTTTCTTACATCTACTTCAGAACGTATTTTTGAACTTTTAATTGGCTGTCCTCCACCCATGATGCATCCACCTGGGCATGCCATAATTTCTACAAATTGATAATCTGCTTTTCCAGATTTTATCTCTTCTAGTATCTCTCTTGCATTAGCAAGACCACTTGCAGCTACCACTTTAATGTCTTTGCCTCCTATATTTACTGTGGCTTTTTTAATTCCATCTGCTCCACGAACTTGTTCAAAATCTATTTTTTCTAAATTCTCACCTGTAAGTGTATCTTGTGCTGTACGTAATGCTGCTTCCATAACACCACCAGAAGTTCCAAAAATAGCACCAGCTCCTGTTGCTTCTCCCATTGGATTATCAAATTCACTGTCTCCTAATTGTGTAAATTCAATATTTGCTTGTTTAATCATTCTAGCAAGTTCACGAGTTGTAATTACATTGTCTACATCATAAAGTCCATTATTTTTCATTTCTGGTCTTTGTCTTTCAAATTTTTTAGCAATACATGGCATAACTGATACCACATAAATTTTATTAGGATCAATTCCTTCTTTTTGAGCATAGTATGTCTTTATTAGTGCTCCAAACATTTGATGAGGTGACTTACAAGTAGATAAATGTGGTAATAATTCAGGATAATTCATTTCTATGAATTTTACCCACCCTGGACTACATGAAGTAATCATAGGAAGATTTTCATTTTGTTGACATCTTTCAACAAATTCATTTGCTTCTTCCATAATAGTAAAGTCAGCACCTGTATTTGTATCAAATACTTTGTCAAATCCTAATCTTTTCAATGCAGTAACCATTTTACCTGTTACATTAGTTCCAATCGGCATACCAAATTCTTCTCCCAATGTTGCTCTAACAGCTGGAGCAGTTTGTGCTACAACATATGTATCTTGGTCTTTTAATTTTTCCCAAACCTCATCTGTTGTTTCTTTTTCATGTAAAGCTCCTGTTGGACAAGCTTGAATACATTGACCGCAAAAAGTACAGTTAACATCATTTAAACTATGGTTTCCTACTGTTGAAACACAAGATTCAAATCCGCGATTAATAGAGTCAATGGCTCCTACTTTTTGAACTTTTTTACATGTTGCTACACATCTTCTGCATAATATACATTTATTAAAATCTCTAACAATAGATGGTGATAAGTCATCTATGTCATGTTTTGTCATATCTCCTTCGAATTCTACTTTAGTAATATTAAATTTATTTGCTAAAGTTTGTAATTCACAGTTTCCTGAACGGATACATGTTAGACAGTCAATTTTATGGTTTGATATAATTAAGTCTAATACTACTTTTCTTGCTTCTATTATATCTGGGGTATTTGTATGTACTACCATCCCTTCTTCTGCTTTTTGAATGCAAGAAGTGGCAAAACCTCTTCTACCTTCTATTTCTACAATGCACATCCTACAATCCCCAACTTCATTTATGTCTTTTAAGAAACATAAAGTAGGAATATCAATCCCAACTTCTCTTGCAGCTTGTAAGATGGTTGTTCCCTTTTTTACTTTTACTGGTTGCCCGTCGATTGTTAAATTAACAAAATTCTCTTCCATCTCTTTCCTCCTTTTATCGTTTTCTAATTGCCAATTGCCTTAAATGGACAATTTGTTAAGCAAGTTCCACACTTAATACATTTGTCTTGATTGATACGTCTTTTTTCTCTTCCTTCTCCTTCAATAGCATTGACAGGACAATGTTTTTGACACAAGCCACAGCCTTTGCATTTTTCTTCATTGATTACTATTTTTGACATTGCTTTACATTCTAAGGCTTTACATTGTTTGTCAATCGCATGCTGATTATATTCTTCTCTAAAATATTTTAAAGTACTTACAACTGGATTTGGTGCACTTTGTCCCAGTCCACAAACACTTGCTTTTTGAATGTTTCTAGCTAATTTTTCAAGCTTTTCAATATCTTGCTCGCATCCATTTCCAGCACATAATTTTTCTAAAATGTCTAACATTCTTTTTGTACCAATTCTACAAGGAGTACATTTGCCACAACTTTCACTTACTGTAAATTCCAAATAGAATTTAGCTAGTGCTACCATACATTTTGTATCATCCATAACTATTAAACCACCAGACCCCATCATTGAGCCAATATCTTTTAAAGATTCATAGTCAATTGGAGTATCTAAATGTTCTTTTGGAATACATCCACCAGATGGTCCTCCAGTTTGAGCAGCTTTAAATTCTCTTCCATTTGGAATTCCGCCTCCTATGTCGTAAACAATTTCTCTAAGAGTTGTTCCCATAGGTACTTCTACAAGTCCAATATTATTTACATTTCCACCTAAAGCAAATACTTTTGTACCTTTGGAATTTTCTGTTCCTATAGAAGAATACCAGTCACTACCTTTTAGTATAATTTGGGCAATATTGGCATAAGTCTCTACATTATTAATTAAAGTTGGTTTTCCCCATAAGCCTGCCTGTGCTGGATAAGGTGGCTTTACTCTAGGTCTTCCACTTTTTCCTTCAATAGATTCTAATAACGCCGTTTCTTCACCACAAACAAATGCTCCTGCTCCCAATCTAATTTCAATATCAAAATCAAAATTTGTTCCAAAGATTTGTTTTCCAAGTATTCCATAATCTCTAGCTTGATTAATAGCAATTTTTAATCGTTTAACCGCAATAGGATATTCTGCTCTTACATAGATATAACCTTTGTTT
>CANQES010000078.1 GCA_947595555.1 uncultured Clostridia bacterium
GCCGTCTTGACTTATGCTAGAGATTTTATGATTAATAAAGGGTTTACTTATTGCATTCCGCCTTTTATGATTCGTTCTGATGTAGTTACTGGTGTTATGAGTTTTGAAGAAATGGATGCAATGATGTATAAAATTGAAGGCGAAGATTTATATTTAATTGGAACTAGTGAACATTCTATGATTGGTAAATTTAAAGACCAAATTTTGAAAAAAGAAAATATGCCATATACTATGACTTCTTATTCTCCTTGTTTTAGAAAAGAAAAAGGTGCACATGGTATTGAAGAACGTGGTGTTTACCGTATTCATCAATTTGAAAAACAAGAAATGATTGTTGTTTGCGAGCCAGAACAGTCTTGGGAATGGTATGATAAAATGTGGTCTTATACAGTAGAATTTTTCAGAAGTATGAATATACCAGTTAGAACTTTAGAGTGTTGTAGTGGTGATTTGGCTGATTTGAAAGCAAAGTCCTGTGATGTTGAAGCATGGAGTCCAAGACAAAAGAAATATTTCGAAGTTGGAAGTTGTTCTAATTTAACTGATGCACAGGCTCGTAGATTAGGTATTAGAATTAAAGGAGAAAATGGAAATTATTTTGCTCATACACTTAATAATACTGTAGTTGCACCACCTCGTATGCTAATTTCAATTGTAGAAAATAATTACCAACCAGATGGAAGTGTTATAGTTCCAGAAGTGTTAAGACCATATATGGGTGGATTGGAGAAAATAAATGTTAATTAAAAATCCAAAATTTGAAATATCTGCTGTTAGACATAATCAGTATCCTTCAAATGGACTACCAGAAATTGTTTTAGTTGGGAAGTCTAATGTTGGAAAATCAAGTTTTGTTAATACTATGATTAATCGAAAAAAATTAGCTAGAACTAGTAGTGAACCTGGTAAAACACGACAAATTAATTTCTATAATATAGATGAAAAATTTTACTTTGTTGATTTACCTGGTTATGGATATAGTAAAATGTCAAAAAAAGAACAAGAACAAGTGGGAAAGTTTATTGAGGATTATTTATTCCATCGAAAAGAAATTTCACTTATTATCTTTTTAGTTGATATTAGGCATAATCCAACGGAAAATGACAAATTAATGTATAGATATATTATGTCTTCTGGTCTGCCTTGTTTGATTTTAGCAAATAAAGCTGACAAGATAGCTATTACTAAGGTTGATGAGGCTGTTAAGAGCATTCAATCACAATTAAATCCTCTTGGTGATATTCCAACTTTGCCCTTCTCTTCTGAAAGAAAAATTTATCAAGAAGATGTTTGGAAAATTATTGAAGATAGTCTTATTTAATAAGAAACAATGGAAATTAAGAGTGGCACTCAACTTCCATTGTTTTTATTTTTAGCAACAACATTTCTTTTTGCTACATATACATATTTTATATATAATAATTAGAATAATTCCTAATAATAAAAGTACTGCTGCTAATATTAAGACTCCAAGGTTTGCAAGTAATGCAGTTGTAAATACAGCCCCTAATATTAATCCTAATGTAGCTAAGAAAAGAGCTGCCAAAATTGCTATGATAATATCAAAACATTTACAAGTTTTACCTTCTTTTTTGTTATTAACACAACAATAGTTAATGTCTTGTGGCTCCATGATAAAAGTCACCTCCAATATAGTACCTTGCTTGATACTATATTATATTTTATGTCGTTTTTTGTCTTTTCGTTCCTATATGAAAAAAGAGACTTTTAAGCCTCTTTCTCAATCTTTTTTGTAATTGCTTTTAATGCTTTTTCTCTTGGCAATATTATAACATGTCCACATCCTTGGCATTTTAATTTAAAGTCTACTCCTATTCTTGTTATCTCCCATAGTTTACTCCCACAAGGATGTTGTTTTTTAGTTCTTACAATGTCTCCTATATTATATTCCATATTTCCGCCCCCTTGTATATTATAGCATAAGGAAGTATTTTTTTAAACATTCACATATAAAGCTGGGCGAAATCCAATGCTACTAAAGAGAAAGCTTAAATAGTGACCATTACGACCAGAACACGGAAACACATCACCAGAAGTATTGTAACAACCTCCACAGTCAACTCGAAAATCAATACCAGACATTTCCATCGTCCATTCATATACATTTCCTGCCATATCATATATATTTTTTACTTTGTTAGTTTTATTATTTTCTCCATTTCCTATATCTATGCCTGTTTTATGCTCTGAATTTCCATCACCACTATTATCACTATACCATCCCATTTTTGTACTATCTTGTATATATGTCTTTCCAGGTACATATGGATTTTCTAAGTCTTTCATCCATCTCATTACCGCATCCCATTGCACTCCATAACACAATGTACTTGTTACACTTGTATAGCCTTGTTGGTTAGCAAATTCTCTTGATATTTGTACTGCTCCTCCTGTATCATCATTCATACTATTTCCCCATTTTATATTATTATATACTGTTATTCCTTTTTTACATGCCATTTTTGTCTTTTCTGACCATCCACTACCTTCAACATAGCTTCCTCCTTCTGCTCCTGCCTCATATCTTCCTATATAAAATCCGCCATTGTTTTTTACACTTTTATACATCTCTTGTACTTCTTTTACTGTTGTGCTTGCTTCTTCATTTACTACTTTCCCATCTCCTTTTGGTTCATAATTTTTTCCTTCTGCAAATGTATCTGAAACGAATTCACATAATTGCTTAGTTCCATTATAATACCCTGCTTCTCTTTCAAACTTAGTAAAATCTTCTACTGGTACCCACACAAATTGATTTCCTTCTGATACTTTTTCTTGTCCCTCTGCTTCGGTATCTCCTTCATTATCTGATATTACTAGTCCCTCTGATACATCATCACATCCTGGTACTATTGTGAATCCTTCTGGTATTATTGCTGTCCCTTTATTTTTATAAAATTTATTTTCTCCTGTTACTTTTTCTCCTACTTCTGCTTGTTCTAATACTTTTCCATTGTTTATTGTATATTTATTCCCACTTGAAAATACTACTTCTATTGGATTTGACCCTTCTGTTATTTTTGCTCCTGCTTTTAAACTATTTAACTCTTCTTGTAAGTCATCTATATCTTCTATATCTAGTGTGTATTTTCCTTTTTCTGTGTTTTTTAACATCTGTGAATTACATGCTAATTGCACTTTTTCCTTTTCTGTTGCATTATTTGTTTTTTCTACCGCTTTTGTTGCTTGACTTAGTATTCCATTATCTCCAAGCAATGTTGCTATACTTACTCCTGCAAGTATTAGTAAAACTATTATCGTTATTACGAGTGCAATTAATGTTATTCCTTTGTTTTTTCTCATTTTCTTTTCCTACCTTTCATTTGTATTATGTTATTTTGTCTTTACTTATTTTCTATATTTATACCATATTAATTTTTTTCCTGCAAGTCTTTTTTGCTTTTTATGTTATTAATTTTATCATTCAAACAACAATCTATGATTACAGAAAATTCATATATTTTGTAAAACCTATTGAAAAAATATAATTAGTATGGTATATAAATAGTAAATATGTAATATCAGTATTACATAATGCAAAGGAGAAGTGAAAGATGGAAAGAAAAGAACTAAACGAAAAAATAAAAAAGAAAAACTATGGAATTACTTTGATAGCATTAGTAATAACTATAATAGTTTTACTAATACTTGCAGGAGTAAGTATAGCAACACTACTTGGAGAAAATGGAATTTTGAATACTGCAAATGATGCAAAACAAAAAACTGATTTAGCCAAAGAAAAGGAAAATTTACAATTTTCTATTGCCACTGGACATTCTTCAGGCTTATATGGAGAATTAGAACTTTCTTATTTACAAGATAGCTTAAATACTCATTTTGGAAAAAATGAAGCTACAGTAACAGAAAACCCTGATGGAACTTTTACTGTTACAGTAAAGAAAAGTGGTAATGAATATCAATTAACTAAAACTGGTCAAGAAATAAATGTTAATAAAGTAAAAGACGATGAACCAGCCAAACTATCTGGAAGTGGAACAGAAGATAGTCCATATTTAATTGAAAGTATTGAAGACTTAATATTTTTCTCCTATCAAGTAACAAGTGGAAATGATAATTATGATGGAAAATATGTAGAACTAACGACAGACTTAAATTTTGCATCTAGTGATAGTTATGTTAATCCAAATTGTGAAGATTATGGTGATTATGGATATAATGGAAAAATAAAAGATGAAATTGATAAAAATGGTTTTATTCCAATTGGAAGTATAAAAAATGATACAACCACTCCAGAAAAGCAGGAGCAATATAATTTTAAACGGATTTTTTAACGGAAATTATCATAAATTAATTAATTTAAAAGTTAAAGAAACTTTAAATTATAATGAAACTGAATCTGGCAATATAGGATTATTTGCAACAAACAACGGTCAGATAAAAAATTTAAAACTTATTATGAATGCAGAATTGACTATTAATTCTCCGAAATGGTATATAGGCATTGGTTTGCTATGTGGAGGTTCTTACCCTTCGTCTATTATTGAAAATTGTGAAACTACTGGCAATATAAAGGTGAGTATTTCAGGTTATGCATGTAATTTAGGTGGTTTAATTGGTGGTAATAATGGATTTTTAAAAAATTGTGTAAGCAATGTAGATTTACAAATAGAATCATCACTAACTGATGAACTAAGATTTGGAGGTATTGTTGGTGTGAATGAAAATACTGGTACCATTAAAAATTGCTATAATAATGGAACAATTCAAATAAATGTTATAAAATGTCTTAAGTGCTATATTGGAGGAATTGTTGGAAGAATTAATAGTACAAGTATAAGTAATGTATATAATTTAGGAAAAATAAATGATATTACTTCTGATTATACTAATTTATCAAAAGAATTGATAGATTGTTGCGGTAGCATAAGTTCGGTTGATGGTGTTGTCGTTTCTGGACTTAATAAAGCATTTACATTAAATAATTTAATTGAAACAAAAAATCAATCAGCTGTTTTACCTAAAAACGCTACTATTATTGATGCTTCAGAATTGCAAGGTTCAAAAGGTGTTGCTCTTTTAAATGATAATAATGATACCCCTATTTGGGTTGAAGATAAAAATAATATAAATAATGGCTATCCTATTCTAAATTGGCAAGCTGAAAATAATTAATAACTTTATATCACTCCTGAATATTTACTTTTATATTGGCTATAACTATTAAAGGAACAGATTATATTCTGTTCCTTTTTATTGCTTTTTCGAATCTTTTTGCTATTCTTTCTTTGCCTAAAATTTGCATAATGTCATACATATCTGGAGTATTAGTTCTTCCTGTCAAAGCTACTCTTAAAACAGTACTTACATCTCCTACATGTGCTTCATATTTTCCTGGATTTTCCTTAAATTCTTTTACTTCTTTAGCATATCCCATTTCTCCTGCTAATTCTTTTATATTGTCAAACCATTGTTGTTTGTCATGTGAATCATCATAATATTTTTCAAGATATAATGTTAAGATTTTTTCGATGTCTTCTTTATTATTGATTACTTGATAAGGATATTCTTGCTCTTTTTCATTGAATTTTTCATCATACATATATTCAATATTTTCTTTTACTTCAGACCATTTTGAAATATCTTTTCTAGGTTTTTTGTTGCCTCTTTCAATTCCAAATACTTTTAAAGCATATTCTTTATTTTCTAACATTTTTGCTAGTTCTTCATCATATTTTTTAGCCCATGCAAAAGCATTGTCATATACCTCTTCTGCTGTCATTCTAGAAATAACTGTTTTTCCTACATCTAATAGTTTTACCATGTCAAATAGTGCACCACTTACACTCATCTTGTTTAGTTGAAGTTCAAATTCATCCATAGATTTTTCTGGATTTGCTCTTCGCCAATTTTCAAAGCTTGAATTTGCTATGTTTAGCAAGTATTCTTTGACTGCTTCTTTTGGAATTCCCTCTTGTTCATAATAACTTACAGCTGCTTCTGGGTCTTTTCTCTTGCTTAATTTACGCTTATTTCCATCATCGTTTTTCATTATTGGTGCTATATGTGCATATTTAGGTGCTTTAAATCCTAACTCATGGAATAATTGTAAATGTAATGGAACAGATGATAACCATTCGTCTCCACGTATAACATGTGTTGTTCTCATAAGATGGTCATCAACTGCATGTGCA
>CANQES010000079.1 GCA_947595555.1 uncultured Clostridia bacterium
TTCCAAAAATTATAACTTATAATAATTCTAAATAATTTCTACTAATTTATTTTAATTCATAATAAATTTTATTATTTTCTCCAACTAGCTTGAAAAATAACGGAAAAATGTATATAATGCTACATATACAAAGCAAATAAGAGTTGTCAAGATAAAACAAGGATCATTTTTTTGTAATGCGAGGGTCCCCAGTTCGAATCTGGGAAGTGGCTCCATATAGGTCAGTAGTCTTGAAATAGTCTTGGTTGCTGGCTTTTAATATTTTTTATATCTAAATATATTTTAATCTTTATAAAAATCAACAAATAAGATAATTATGTCCTTTATATTTTCCATAGTTTCAATACAACTACCTCTATTTAATTATTCCAACAAATTAAATTTTTTTATAAAATTGTAATAAAATAAAAAAAAATGACACTTATTAATAGAAAGGGGGAAAAAATAATGCAGGATATGGAAGACATATATAAAAAATACTCACAAACTGTATATAAATACATATTCTGTTTAAGCAATGGAAATAGTGATTTAGCAGAAGACATAACAAGTGAAACATTTGCAATAGCTATAGAAAGGATAAACGAATTCAAAGGGCATTGCAAGATATCAACATGGTTATGCCAAATTGCTAAATTTCTTTGGTACAAAGAATTAAAGAAAAAAAGTAAAATAAAATTTGAGCAATTAGAAAACTTAGAATCTGATGAGAAAATAGAAGATGATTTTATAGAAAAGGAAGAAAAATTGCAAATTTTTAAAAATATTCAAACTTTAGATGAAAAAACAAAAGATGTTATGTATTTAAGACTAATGGGAAATTTAAGTTTTATTGACATCGGAGAGATTATTGGCAAAACAGCTAACTGGGCAAGAGTAACATATTATAGGGGAAAACAAAAAATAAAGGAGGAAAACGAAGATGGAAAAAGGTAAAGAATGTGATATTGTTCAAGACATACTATTAAACTATGTAGATGAAGTATTAAGTAACACTTCAAGAAAATTTGTAGAAGAACATTTAGAAACATGTCCAAAATGTCAGGATAAATTAAACAATATAAGAAAAGATATAGAAGAAAGTAAAGAAGAAAATGAAGAAAAAGAAATTGATTATTTAAAGAAAGTTAAAAAAAAGATTAATAGGAAAAACCAATTATTATGTGCCAGTGGAATAATATTAATAATAATTATTATTTTAAATATAGGAATTTTTATTCATTACAATATTAGTGATTATGAAATGACCATATTTTTGGACGATAATATAACAAAAGAGGAAAAAGAAAAAATCGAAAATGTAATACAAGCGCAAAATAGTAACATAGAAATTAATTATAATACAAAAGAAGAAGAATTAGAAAAATTAAAAAGTAAAATGGGAGAAAATCAAAATCTTTTGTCAAACTATCAAGGAGAAAATAATCCATGCCTATCAAATTATGAAATAAAGGCCAAAAAAGAAGACATCGAGACATTAGAAAAAACATTAATGTCAATGGAAGGAGTAAAAAAAGTTCATAGCAATATAACACTTAATCCATACGAATTTTTATATACAACAGTTTATTCTAAAATAATTAATTAATTTATTGATAATAAAAATACATTATGATAAAATATAAACAGTATAAAAGGAAGGATATCACTTACAAGTGATAAAAACGAAAATGGAAGAAGAAAAACAAGAAAAGATAATAATTGAAAAAAGAACAATAGAAGAATTATTAAGAGACTTACGAACAGAAAAACAATGGTCTTATATGAATGTAGTAGTAGAACTTAATAAACTAGGAATTTTTTTACAAGAAAAAGAAGTAAAAAAATGGGAATATGGATTAAAATATCCTGATTTAGATACAATTTATAAATTATCAGAAATATATTTTATACCATGTGAGACGCTTGTTATGGCAAAAAGCAATAGCTACAATAAAGGGTATCAAGCAATACATCAAACCTTTATTAAATGGTTTTGCTATTTAACAGGAATATCATTAAAAATAGGATATATTATGACTAATGCATTTATATACATAGCACTTGTAATATCATTTCTATTTTTTATAGAAATGTGCAATATGTACCTTGAATTAAAACGAAAATGAGGAATTGGGGACGGCCCCATAATCCTCATTTTTTTACTGTTATCAATTGTTTGAATGTTTTGAAATTTGATATATCTTCTATAATATGTTATAATAAAAGTAGTATTTAAAAGAAAATACAAAGGAAAAGGGAGTGTGATATATTATGAAAAAGAAAAAAATTTTAATTGCGCTATTGATTATTATTTTAATATTATTAATTATTGTAGCTATTAGATGGAGAATATTTTATAGTATAAATGAAAAATATGACATAAGTAATAAAAGCAACAATTATTATTATCAATCTACATCGAAAGATACAATATTAACATATTGGAAAAAAGAGAATATAAATAAATTAAACTGCAAACAAGTTAATGGAGAAGGAAATTTAACGTTTTGGGAAGATGAGAAAACTGGAGAATCGTTTGTATTTATAGAAGTAAATAAAACATACAGCAGACATAATGGATTTACGGTTAAAAGTATGCCAGCAATAGGATTTTATGTATCACCAGAAGAAAGAGCAAAAATAACCTTCTTATTTGCAATTAATCCATTTATAACGTTGTATAGCGGAACTTATGAAGGAAAACAATGTTATATATGGGGATATTCTGAAGCAGGAAATGGAACAAAAGAATGGATAGAGAAAGATACCGGTTTAGTAGTATATCAAGAAACAACAAAAGGTGAATTTTCTAGAAAAGTAGAATATAGCATGAATACAGTAACAGATGAAGACATAAAAATGCCAAATATAGCAGAATATACATTGAAATAAGACATAGAAGATAATACAAAGAAGGAATGAGATAGAGATGGAAAAAATTGCAATAGTTACAGGGGCATCCCAGGGAATTGGGAGAGATATAGCGAAGCATTTAGCTAGACATAGAATTAAAGTAATAGCAAATTACAATAAATCAGAAAGAGAAGCCAATGAGCTAAAAAAAGAATTAGAACGAGAAAATATACAAGTTGATATTGTAAAAGCAGATGTATCCAAAAGAGAAGACATAAAGAAATTAGTCCAATATGTAATAGAAAAGTACAAAAAAATAGATATTTTAGTAAATAATGCGGGAATAAGTGAATACAAGTTATTTACAGATGAAACAGATGATGATTGGAATAAGGTAATTAACACAAATCTATATTCTGCATTTGCAATGTCCCAAGAAGTAATTCCGTATATGATACAAAAAAAGGATGGATGTATTATTAATATATCTTCTATATGGGGGATAGTAGGGGCATCAATGGAAGTGTTATATTCGATTTCGAAAGCTGGGATGAATGGACTAACAAAAGCATTGGCAAAGGAAATAGGACCATCAAATATTAGAGTTAATAGTATAGCACCAGGTATGATAGAAACTAAAATAAACAATAGATTCTCAAAGGAAGACATTGAACAAATAAAAGAAGACATACCATTAGAAAGAATAGGAAAAACTGAAGATATTGCTAGATGTGTAGAATGGCTTGTAGAAGATAGATATACTACAGGGCAAATTATATCAATAAATGGTGGATGGAATATAGTATAATAAATGGTAAAAAATAAGGATTATGGGGTCGTCCCCAAATCCTTATTGTTCACTATCATTTATTTTTCTTTTATAATTTCCAGAAAGTATTTTTGGAAGATAAGTAATTAATTTATATACAGCTAAACGAACTTTTTTGCTCCATAAATAAGATTTTCTTAATTTTCTAACAGGTCCTAAAGCGACAGGTTCGTCTTTTAAAACTAATAATTCTGTTTGTGCTTTTTCGATTGGAAAAATATAATTTTTTTCGTCATTATTATCCCAAATGTCATTTGTGTCTTTAAAACAGAAATTAAAAGTATCTTCACCTGTTAATTCAATTTCAGCTTGAAATCCTAAATCGGTTTTTTCCATTTTTATATCATTAATATTATCCCAGTTTATGCCAAAACCATAATGAATAGAAACATCTTCAGAACCATCTTGAAAAAGTTTTCCTGTATAAGATATTTTTATTTTACTATTCTCAATTAATTTGTCTGTATTAAAAAATATATTTTTTGTTAATTCCATTACATTTCTCTCCTTATTTATCTTTTGCTGTCAACATTATAATATTAATTTTTACAATGTTCAAGTATTTTTTGAAAAAAAATAAAAATTTTCTTATATTTTGTCAAAAAGGAATATTTATCAATAAAAAACATAAGATTAAATAGTTGTCAAAAGTATGAGATTGTGATAATATTAAATAGAATTATAAAATAAGGGGAAGTATAATATGGAAGGATTAGTAAAAGAAAATTCGGAGGAAGAAAAAATGGAAGAGCAAGAAGAACTAATGACAGAAGAAGTAACAGAAGAATTACCAGAAGTAGAGGAAGCAGAAGCGGATAAAAAATTTAAACAAGCAAATAAAAAGTCAAGAAAAGTAAAAAGAAATTTAAAAGAGATGGAAGAACCAAAGAAAAAAAGAAAATGGGTAATTCCAGTTCTTATAGGAATTATTCTTATTATTGTTGCTTTTTGTTCTACAATTTTTGCTTTAGTTAACATCAATAATGATAAAATTGTAAGTGGTGTATCCATATCTGGAATAGATGTTTCAGGGCTAACCAAGGAAGAAGCAACGGCGAAAATATCAACTATTTGTAAAGAAAAAATAGACAAAGAAATTGACATACAATATGAAAATTATGAAACTACTTTAAATCCTACATTAATGGAAGTTAATTACGAATCAGAAAAGGCAGCAGAAGAAGCGTATTTAATTGGTAGAGGAGATAACATCTTCCTAAACAACTATAATATTTTATTTACTCTAATTGGAAAAAAGGATATATCACTTAATATGACATTAAATGAAGAAGTTGCAAAGCAAACGATAAGTGATATTGGAGTAAATTTACCAGGAGTTATTATCGAATCTAGTCACGCAATTGAAGACGGTCAATTAATTATAACAAGAGGAAAAGCAGGAGTAGTCATACAAGTAGATGAATTATTGAATCGTGTAAGAAATTACTTAAATGATATCATGGACAATAAAGAGTATATTGAAATACCAGTAGAGCGAAAAGAACCTGAAAAAATAGATATAGATAAAATACATGAAGAAGTTTATACAGAAGCAAAAGATGCATACTACACAAAAGAGCCATTTACAGTTTATCCAGAAGTAGAAGGAATAGACTTTGATGTAGAAGCTGCTAGAGCATTGTTACAAGAAGACAAAGAAGAATATGTAATTGCATTAAAAATAACAAAACCCAAAATTACATTAAGCCAAATCGGATCAGAAGCATTTCCAGACCAAATAAAAGTATTTACAACAAGATATGATGAAAGTGATGTAAGCAGAACTACAAACTTAGTTTTAGCATGTCAAAAAATTAATGGAAAAGTAATACTACCAGGAGAAATATTTTCATATAATCAAGCATTGGGACCTAGAACAGTAGCTAATGGGTACAAAAATGGGAAAATCTACTCTAATGGGCAAGTTGTAGACGGCATTGGAGGAGGAATATGTCAAATTTCATCAACATTGTATAACACAGTTTTATTATCAAACTTAGAAATTGTAGAAAGACGAAACCATCAATTTGTTACCTCGTATTTAGCAGCAGGTAGAGATGCAACAGTTGTATATGGAATGACAGATTTTAAATTTAAAAACACGAGAAAATATCCTATAAGAATTGTAGCTAGTGCAAAAAATGGAATTGCAAGTGTTGCAATTTATGGAATTAAAGAAGAAAATGAATATGAATTTACTTTTAATCCAAAGGTAATAGCATCAATTCCCTTTACTACAAAATATGAGGAAGATCCAACTTTACCAGCAGGAACGGAACAAGTTAAACAAAAAGGTGCTAATGGATTAAAAATTGAAACATATATTACAAAATTATTAAATGGAAAAGTAGTTTCAACGACTCTACTTTCTAGAGATACTTATGATGCGATGTCAAGAATTATAGTAAGAGGAACAAAAAAGACATCAACTGGTACATCAACGAATAATTCTTCAAATAATAATGGTACCACA
>CANQES010000080.1 GCA_947595555.1 uncultured Clostridia bacterium
CCCCATAAACAAAGGATAACATATTAATCCCTTTAGCATTGGTCTTATTGGTCTTCTGTCTAAAAACATAGCTATTACTGCTGTAAATATTGGTAACAAAAATGTCGGTAATAGATATCGTAAAATGTTAATGAATAATTCTGTTTCTGTCATCCCCTGACCAGCATACATTAAAAAATTAGTAGCAAGTAATACTAAAGTTATAATAAACATTGGTATGCTTCCTATTATATATAAGAAACCATCAAAATTCATCATTGTTTTATTTTTCTTAACTGCTATTGCTAATTCTTTTGAATATTCTTTAATACATTGTATATGTCCAACAGTCCATCTACTTCTTTGTGACCAACTTTGTTTAAAATCTACTGGTTGTTCATCAAATACTATTGCATCAGTTGCCCAACCAAGTCGCTTTCCTTTTATAATTCTTTTCAAAGAAAACTCTATGTCTTCTGTTAATGTCACAGTATCCCATCCTTGTGGTTTCACAACATCAAATTTTACCATAAATCCAGTTCCATTTAGTAATGGTGATAATCCTAAATTGTATCTTGCTAAATGATAAAATCTATGCATAGTCCAATAAAAAATTGCATATCCTGCTGTTATCCAACTGTCTGTTGGATTCTTGATATCTCTATATCCTTGAACAACTTCTTCACCTTGACACAATTTTTTGTTCATATTTTTAATAAAATTTGAATCTACGATATTATCAGCATCAAATACAAAAAATGCATCATATGGAGCATCTTCTTTGATTTTTTGTTGTAAAAACCAATCCAATGCATATCCCTTTGTTTTTTTAGTGCTATGATACCTTTCGTAAACAATTGCTCCTGCTTCTCTTGCTACTTTCGCTGTATTATCAGTACAATTATCTGCAATAACATAGATATCATATAATTCTTTGTCATAGTTTTGTTTTTTTAAACTTTCAATTAGATTTGCTATAACTGCTTGTTCATTATGTGCAGGTATAATTGCCATAAATCTGTGATTTTTATTTACTTTTAATGGTTTGTCTTTTATTTTTACTAATGAGCATAAACTTACCATGACCTGATATAGCCAAAATATAGTTATAGTCCACACTAGAGCTTCTCTTAGTAGATATAAATAATCCATTTTTTACCTCTCTTTAATTTTAATATTATTCTATAATATTATTCTACATTTTTTATTATACTATGATTGGAAAATTTATGCAACTTTTTTTCCAAAATTTAATATTTTTTTAATAATTATATTTTTTCATAACATTTTATTTTATTCTGCATATTTTATCATATAATAAAATTAAAGGAGGTCTTTTTATGCCAAACCATTATAAAGTAGCAATTGTTGGAGCTACCGGACTAGTTGGTAGAACTGTTTTAAAAGTACTTGAGGAAAAAAACTTTCCACATATGTCATATACTCTTTTTTCATCTGCAAAATCTGCTGGTACCAAAATGCATTTCTTAAATGAAGATTATATTGTTTGTGAATTAAATGAACATTCTTTTGACATACATTTTGACTATGCTATTTTTTGTGCTGGTGGTAGTGTTTCTGAAAAATACGCTCCAATAGCCGTCGAAAAAAATTGTATTGTAATTGACAATAGCAGTATTTTTCGTATGAAACCAGATGTCCCTCTTGTTGTTCCCGAAGTTAATCCAGAAGATATCTATTGTCATCACGGTATTATCGCTAATCCAAATTGTTCTACTATTCAAGCTGTTTTACCATTAAAAGTAATAGATAAAAAATACCCTATTAAAAGAATTGTTTATTCCACTTATCAGGCTGTTTCTGGAGCTGGAAGATATGGAATTGAAGATTTAGAAACCAAAGCAGACAAAGAAAATCTAAAGAAATTTCCTTATTCTATTTATAACAATTGTCTTCCACATATTGATGTTTTTATGGAGCATGGCTATACAAAAGAAGAATATAAAATGATTGAAGAAACAAAAAAAATTCTACACAAACCTGACTTGGCAATAACTGCCACTGCCGTAAGAGTTCCTGTTGTAAATTGTCATGGGGAATCTATTAATGTAGAATTAGAAAATGATTTCGACATTTATGATATTAAATTATTATTGGAAAATTCTCCTGGCATCGTTGTAGTTGATAATCCAGATAAAAATTTTTATCCTTTAGCTAGTAAAGCAAACGGCTGTGATGAAGTATTTGTGGGAAGAATTAGACGTGATTTTAGCATTCCATATGGCTTAAATATGTGGGTTGTAAGTGATAATTTAAGAAAAGGTGCTGCTACTAATGCTGTACAAATTTTAGCAGAGCTAATTCACTAATTATTCTGTATAAATTGCATCATTTTGGAAATACTATTTTCAGGTGGTGATAGTATGACAAATAAAGAACTTTTGTACATTGAAGATGCTTTAGGACATGAAAATTTTATGAAATCATGTAGTGCTCAAGCATCAACTCAACTAACAGATGCTACTCTTTCTGATTATATGAAAGAATTAGAGAAAAAGCATACAGAATTATTTAACAAATTTTTAAATTTATTATAGGAGGATTAGTTATGCAAGATAAAGATTTAATGGAAAAAGAATTGTTAATTATCAAAGGTGTTTGCGATTTATATCTTCACGGTTCAATCGAATCAACTACTGCTGAAGTTCACACTGCATTTAAAGATGCTCTAAATGAATCATTAGATATTCAAAATAAAATATATAATTTAATGTCTGAAAAAGGTTGGTATAAAACTGAAAATGTAGAACAAACTAAAATAGATACAGTAAAACAAAAATTTACTTCAAATTAATTGCATATTATAGATTTTTGAAATGAACTCTGTATCACACAGAGCTCATTTTTAATTATTGCCATAACATAGACATGTCAGTTTCAGTTTTTGTTTTTGTTCCGTGCTTTATATTAATTCTCAAGTTCTATTTTTGCTGTAGATTTAAGAGAAACTAGTGGACAAAATGCAGTGTTGCTACTATAACTGCGATATGTTACATATCCACCTGAATAAAAACTCACAAGGCATACTCTATCAATTCCGTCAGCTAATGGAGATGCTAGCCAATAACAATTCCCGACGTCATTATCGATTTTTCCTGGATAATACATTGTATCTATTCTAGAATCTGGATATATAGAATTAGCAGGTGTATAAGTTCCATACCCATCACTACTGTCAACACATGATCCTACTTTATAACCATTATCTCCTGTACTATATTTATAAAAAAGTTTTCTTCTTTCTCCTTCTGGTATATTAGTAGAATCTGGTTTGTCTTTACCCTTTAATACATCAGCATATTTAGTATTATAGCTGTCCATCATCATCTCTAAACTTGGTGTTCCAACTATATAATTTATATCCTCTTCTGATATTTTTACTCCTTTTTTCAATCCCGCCCAGTTATCTTCATTTAATAACCATGTTACTGCTTGCATGTTAGGAGTTGTAGGCGCTGTAACACCAGTTTCATATAAACTTGGGTTTAATTGCTTTATTTTTATATTTTCATCATTTGCTGTATATTTTTCCTCTAATTGTAAATGTCCATTATTATCTGTACACTCTGCTTTTAAATATATCGTTCCTACTCCATCTCCATATTTGCCTGTTCCATTTCCTTTTGGATCATCAAAATCTACATAGTATAATCTATATTTTTTTGATACAGTATAGTCAGTATCTCCTATATGCACCACTTCTTCTTTGTCCTCATAATCATCTTTAAAATTTGTTACTACTTTTCCTAAATAATCTTTTATATTATCTTTATTTAATATTACCGTTTTTTCTCCAACTTTTATTGTTGGTCCGTCACTTGATGATGGATTTTCTGTTACTATTCCTTTATATAAGTCTGATACCTTTAATTTTACATCTTTTCCATACTCTGCTTTTGCTTCTAAACTATAGTCTGGGTCTTCTAAATTTTTTTCTAAATCTTCTGCTTTTTCTGGCACATTTTTAAAATATTTATCTAATACATCTCTTAATTGTTTTGATGTGACTTTTTCGCTATTATTTTCTGTTTGATATCCTAAAATGTCGGTTTGCACCATTTCTTTTAAATGTCCTACTTCTGTTTGTGACTTTGCATCATTTGCTTTTGTCAATATTCCATTTTCCCCTGTTAATGTTGCTATACTGACTCCTGCTAAAATTAATAATACTATAATTGTGATTACCAATGCAATTAGTGTTATTCCTTTTTCTCTTTTCACTTTAGTTTTCCTCCATTTTTTCTTTAGGATTTTGAATTATGTTATTTTAGTTATAATATTATGCGCATTCTATCATTACTTTTTTTATTTGTCAATATTGACTTTGCATTTTAATAGTACGTAATACATCCTCTTCTTTTATCCTATTTCTTTAACATGGACGTAAATGGGTTAATTAAATTGTTTAGCATGGTCTTAAATAAAGCACACAACGAAAACCAATTTGCACAGCACAGGCTAATACTTCTGTGTTACCACTAGAATTAGTAACAGGGCTAGTTGAGCCATAGTCTAAAAAGCAACCTCCTCGAAGAACCCCATAATTTTTCTTTTCACTACCAGTAGAAGACCAACTAACTGTTTCAGTTATCCATTCCAACATATTTCCTGCCATATCATATATATTGTAAAGTTTAAAATCGTCACAGATTCCAGTTGCCAATTCCAATCTATTGTTGTTTTCTCTATTACCTCTTGGTACAAAATTTAAAGGTACATTTCCATATTCATAATTAGATGCCCAAACGCCATTTCCATGTTTTGCAAACCATCCTCTTATTTCTTCATAATTTGTTTTTTTATTATCTAAATAATTTCCATATTCTGAAGAATCTTCTATCTTTGTACCTTTTGTTTCGAATATATATTTACATATATAATTCCATGCATTTGAATCTATTAAATAGCTATTTACTGATGAACTCCCTTCATACATTTTTTCTGACACTTTTTTTGCATGTTCTTGTGTTATAAAATTCCAACTTGGATTATTTTTCTTACTTACTGGTTTTAATGCCTTTCCATTTTCTTCTGTTACATCTCTTCCACTATTTAAATCTGCTGTTCTTATATAATCTTTCTTTTCTTCTGTTGGATAAAATGATGCCTCACTTGGTATTCCTGCCTCGTATCTTCCTATATAAAATCCTCCATAGTTCTCTATGCTTGCTTTTCCTGCTGCTATTTGTTCTTCTGGATTTACCCATCCAGTTGTTTTATTATAATCATATGATGGCCATTTACTTGATAATTCATTTGCTTTTATATATGTCTCTTCAACTTCATTTTTATCGCATGGTATCCATACAAACTCATTTCCTTTTGCGTCTACTATTACTAATCCATCTTCTATTGTATTTTCTCCCTCTATTCTTGTTGGCGCAAATCCTGCTGGAATAGGTACTCCTTTATATTCTGTATTTTCAAGGTTCATTGCTGCTTCTGACATTGCTAATTGTCTTTGTTCTTCAACTGTTGCTATTTTTGTTTCTTCTTTTGCTCTTTGTGCTTGGTGTAATATTCCATTCTCCCCTGTTAATGTTGCTATACTGACTCCTGCAAGTATTAGTAAAACTATGATTGTTATTACGAGTGCTATTAATGTTATTCCTTTGTTTCTTACCATTTTTTCATTCCTCCACTTTCTTTTGTTATTATGTTATTTTGTTTTTACTTGTTTGTTATATTTATACCATATTAATTTTTTTCCTGCAAGTCCTTTTTTCGTTTTTTATGTTATTAATGTTACGGCTTAAACTAAAATCAATGATTATAAAAATTTAATATATTTTATAAAACCTATTGAAAAAATATAATTGGTATGGTATATAAATAGTAAATGTGTAATATCAGTATTACATAATGCAAAGGAGAAGTGAAAAATGAGAAAAAAAGAAAAGAAAAACAAAGGAATAACATTAATTGCATTAGTTATCACTATAATAGTTTTACTAATACTTGCAGGAGTGAGCATAGCAACACTACTTGGAGAAAATGGCATACTAACACAAGCTAATAAAGCAAGCTATGAAACCAAACTTGCAGAACTAAAAGAAAATTTACAACTAGATATATTAGATGTAACTATGGGAAAAAACGGAAGCAATTTAA
>CANQES010000081.1 GCA_947595555.1 uncultured Clostridia bacterium
GATCAAAATAATTATAGAACCTTATAAGGATTTGGGGACGGCCCCATAATCCTTATTTTTAAATAAAATGGGTTATTTAAAGGAAGTTGATTTAAATAAATATAGAATGTAACAAATTGTAAGGAAGTGAAAAGATGGAGAATAGCAAAACAAATATAAACTGGTACCCAGGACATATGGCAAAAACTAAAAAACAAATAGAAGCAGATTTAAAGATAGTAGATATTATAATTGAACTACTAGACAGTAGAATACCAATATCGAGCCAAAATCCAAACATAGCGGATATAACAGCCAGAAAAAAGACATTAATAGTATTAAATAAATGTGATTTAGCCGATGAAAAACAAAACCAATCATGGTTAAAACATTTTGAACAAAAAGGAATACCAGTAGCATTAGTAGATTCAAATTCTGGAAAAGGAATTGACCAATGCATAAGAAAAATAGAAGACATCATGAAAGAAGAACTACAAATACAGTTCAATAAAGGAAGAATAGGAAGAAAAATAAGGGCGATGGTATTAGGGATACCAAATGTAGGAAAATCATCTTTTATTAATAGAATATCTAAAAGGACATCAGCGGATGTCGGAAATAAGCCAGGTGTTACAAAACAAAAGCAGTGGATTAGAATAAATGATAAAATAGAATTATTAGATACACCGGGGGTATTATGGCCAAAATTTGAAAGTGAAGAAGTTGCATTAAACTTAGCTATGACAGGAACTATTAAAGAAGATATTTTAGATAAGGTAGACATTGCATATCATTTAACAAAATTTTTAATGGAAAATGAATTAGAAAAATTATGTGAAAGATACAAAATATCAAGAGAAGCTATTGAAGAAAAAGAAAATGCATATGAAGTAATGTTGGACATAGGAAGGAAGAGAGGATGTATTATGTCAGGAGGACATATTGATGAAGAAAAAACAGCAAGAATAATATTAGATGAATTCAAAAATGGTAAAATAGGAAGAATTACAATTGAAAGGATATAATATGGAAGAAATAATAGAACTTAATCGACCAGAAGATGAAATTAATTTACTTTCACCATTAACATGGGCATATATAGGTGATTGTGTATATGAATTATATATTAGAACAAATTTAGTAAATAAAACAAATTTAAAACCACATAAGTTACATATAGAAACAATTAAGTATGTAAAAGCAAAAAATCAAGCAAAATTACTAGAAAAAATACAAGATAAATTGACAGAGGAAGAGAAAAACATAGTAAGACGTGGTAGAAATGCGGAAAATCATCATTTACCTAAAAATGCAAATGTACAGGAATATATGCATGCAACTGCTTTTGAAGCATTAATAGGTTACTTATATTTGACAAAAAAACATGGTAGATTAAAAGACATTCTAGATTTCTTAAGCAACAACACTTGACAAAATGAGAAAATAATTGTATAATTTTACAAGCTATACCTATATCTAAAAGCAAGGAGGGAATTATAATGGCACAACCAAAAAGAAGATGGTCAAAAGCAAGGACACATTCAAAAAGATCAACATGGAAAAAAGAAAATCCAACATTTTCAAGTTGCCCACACTGCCACGAACCAATAATGCCACATAGAGTATGCAAAAATTGTGGTTACTATGATGGAAAAGAGGTCGTAGCAAAAAAAGAAACTGAAAATGCATAAGGAAAATAAATAGCGCTTATATTATAGAATATAGGCGTTTTTTAAGAAGGTGTAATAAATGGAGAAATTTTTAAAAAAATCAAGTTGGACAGACATTATCATATCACTTTTATTTGTATTATTTGGAATAATGTTAATGGCAAGACCAGAATCTATAATGTCAATTATTTCTATTTTATTAGGAGCGATATGCATTATAATTGGACTATTAAAAGGAGTTGACTATTTTGCATCTGGTAAAACAGACAATTATTTGTTAGCAATTAGCATTGTAGCTATCATAGCAGGAATTATAATCATGTTCTGTGCAAACATTATACTTTCAGTTTTTCGAATATTAATTGCAATTTGGATTATTTATAGTGGAATAATAAATTTACAAACTGCACTAATATGGAAAGATTATAAATCAAAATTATGGTTAACAACATTATTATTAGCAATTGCAATGATATTAGCAGGAGTATATGTTTTAGTAAACAATGGAGCTATGTTGCAAATTGTAGGAGGCATTATAGTTGCTTATGGTGTTGTTGATATTTTGGAAAGATTAATCTTTATTAAGAAAATCGAAAATTATCTAGATTAAATATATTGTTAAAAAGGCTTATGAAAAATAAGTCTTTTTTTGTGTCAATTTATACTAAAAGCTCATATTATGTTAGTAAAAGGAGGAAATAAAATGTTTAGAAGAAAATGTTATTGTATGAACAATAGTTATAATGACGATTCATGTGAATTACAAAATGACATTATGGAGAATCAATGTAAAAATGTAGCTTCTTATGAAAACTATACAGATAGTTGTGACTGTGGATTTGATGAAGAATATGATGTATTTCCAGAAAATCCAATGTTAGCACAAAGTTATGTTCCTTATCAATATATGGATAAGACTTTTAAACCATCTGTAGGCTTAAAGATGGGTACTATTTTTCCAGAATTAGTTAGTCCTTATGTACCATGCCAATCTATGGAAGAAATGCAGTATCTTAAAAATACAAATGAGATAGGAAAGGGGTGTAATAAATGTCGTTAGAAGAAAATAGAAATTGTGGTTGTGGATGTGATAATAACTCAGATGAATTAGATATGACTTCAAATAATAACGGATGTGGTTGTGAAGTAGAAAGAACTGTTGATTGCGAACAAAGAAGAGAAATGATGAACCAAATTCGTTCTTATGAATTCGGTATTATCGAATTAGGATTATATTTAGATACTCATCCAGAAGATCAAAGGGCACTTTGTTTACACAGAAAGTATTGTAAAGAAGTGAAAGAACTAAAAGATAAATACCAAAAAGTATATGGACCTCTTACCATTAATTACCCTTGCAATAAGTGGAGATGGTTGGAAGAACCATGGCCTTGGGAAAGGGGGAATTATTAATGTGGACTTATAATAAAACATTAGAATATCCAATTAATATAAAATGTACAGATCCTAGACTTGCTAAAGTGATTATTTCACAATATGGTGGACCTGATGGAGAACTTGCAGCTTCTTTAAGATATTTGTCTCAAAGATTTGGTATGCCTGACCAAAAATCAAAGGCTATTTTAAATGATATTGGTACAGAAGAATGTGTACCATGATGTTGTCAATAGCTAAAGACATTAATTACAACTCTAGCTATTGACTGTAGAATATTTTATTTTTCTTTACTTTCTAAGTATTTTATACCTTTTAATGTTAGAGATATTTTTCAATATATTTTCAGATTTATAATCCAAAATTTTCACCTCCTTTATATTTTAGAAAGCTTAGGATATATATGTAATTCAAAATTGGTTGGGTCAAAATCCTTTTTTATAGCTTTTTCAGTCTTTAAATAAGTAACTTTAGTAATTATACTTTTTAATAAAATATTTTTATCTTCAGCAGTTTTTAGTTTATAATATAAATCTATAATATTTTCTAATTTAGGTATTATCGTTTCTTTTTCATTTTGCAATTTGGCATTTTTAGATAAAAGTTCGTTATACTCTTTTAATTTATTTTCTAAGTTTTCAATAGTATTTTTAATAGTTTTTGAACGGTTTAAAAATTCATCTTTATTATAAATACCATCTTCTAAAAAGTCATAGATTTTATTTAGCTTCATGGTTTCTTTTTCTAACTCTTTTTTAGTAGTAGTAAGAGATTTTTCTATTAGTTCATTTTTATTAGTATTTGAATTTATTTTAGATTTATAATCTATTTTATAATTTTCAAGCCATATTTTTAATGCTTCAATTATTTTAGATTCAACAATATAAAGTTTCGAACTTATGTTATCACATTTAGGATTAGAGCATATAAGAGTTGCAGATTTGCTAGCTTTATTGTAAGGTCGTCTTTGCATTGGTTTACCACATTTCTCACAAAATACTAGTCCGACTAATGGATTTTGAATAACATTGTTATGTTTTATTTTTGGAGTATTTTGTTTTCTTTTTTCTTGCACTAATTCCCAGGTTTTATTATCAATAATAGGTTCATGTAATCCATCATAAATTAAATAATCTTGATTGCGAGGTCTAGAAATTATAATATGTCCATTTTTCGTTTTCTTTTTTTGTTTTCTTCTATTCCATGTTAATTTTCCAATATAGGTAGGGTTTGAAAGAATGTCTTTAACAGAAGAAATAGACCACTCATCAGACATTCTAGGTTTTAAGTTCATATCATTTAATTTATTTACAACTGAATTAATAGTATTATTTTCAAAAGTATATAATCTAAAAATTTCTTTCACAATAGGAGCTTCATTTTGGTTTATAGATAGGGTATAGCCTTTGGCATCTTTTAATTTAACTCTATCATAACCAAAGGGAGCAATATTTCCTACAAATTTACCTTCTTGAACTGAAATTTCACGACCTCTTTGCAAACGCCTATTGATTGTTTTATATTCTCTTCTAGACATAAATAAGCCAAACTCAAAATATTCTTCATCAAATTCATTATCTGGGTCATAAGTTTTAACAGGTGTGATAATTTTTGTATGAGAATATTTAAAAGCTTTTGAGACTCTGCCTTGGTCTGCTGTATCTCCACGGGCCAACCTTTCTACTTCAACAACTAAAACACCTGTCCATTTTTCATTTTCAACATCTTTAAGAAGTTTTTGCATTTCTTTTCTTTCACTAATAGTTTCACCACTTACAACTTCTCTATAAATTTTTGAAATAGGTAAATTTCTTTTTTTTGCTAAAGTAGTTAAAATCTTCTCATGCCTTACTAAAGTTTCGCCTTCACCATATTTTTCTGCTTCAATATCTTCTCTTGATTTTCTTAAATATATTGCATATATGCCATCATTTTGCACATTTCCTCCTTTCCTTGTAATTTGTCTTTAACTTGTAAACATTATATAAGAACATAATTCAAATTACAATAAAGGAGAATTTTGCACTAAATTAATAATAATGTTATCTATATATTCTTTTTGAGTAACAGTATCTGCTACAATACAGTCATCATAAAATTTTATCTTTGCATTTTCAATAGTATATTCTTCTATTAACATATCAATCGCCTCTCTAAAATTTATGAGAAAAACATAAAAAAATACCCAAGACAAGTTGTCTTGAGTAAATTTTTATTTTTCTATACTTATTATATTAAATTAATAATTTAAAAATTTTATTAAAGACATATTAAATTCATCTTTCACATCATAAAATGCACCATGCCCAGCATTTTCAAATGAAAATAAAATTGAAGAACCAATATTATTATGCATAATGTCTGCCATAGGGAAAGGACATATTTTATCTTCTTTACCGTGAAAAATAGCTGTTGGAACATTAATATATTTTAAAGAATCAAATACATTTTCATCTCTAAGTGCAATTAAAGAGCTCATTTCTCCTATTCCAGAAGCGCTATTACTTAAATTTTGAAACCAATTCTTAAATGCTATTGAAGGCTTTTTGTAAAAGAATATATTTCCAAAATTTTCATTTAACGCTGGTCTGTCATTATATCCTAGTTTTATTAAATCATTGGTAGATTCTATTGTCTGACCATATGGATTATTTACAGTTTTTGAATATGAAGGAACAGCAGAATCAAGCAAGCATAATTTTCTAACACCATATCCATTATACATTTGCATATATTTAGCAGCAATTGCTCCTCCCATTGAAAAACCTAGTAAATCAAAATTTGATAAATTTAAAGCATATATTACATAATATAAATCAGTTGCAAATTGATTATAATTATATCCGTTACTTGTTTCATCAGAATTTCCAAATCCTCTTATATCAATACTTATAATTCTATATCCATTTTTTATTAAATCTGGTAATTGGTATTCAAACATCTTATGTGATAAAGGCCAACCATGAATTAAAACAATTGTCTTATATGCATTTGGATTTAATTCGTAAACTGC
>CANQES010000082.1 GCA_947595555.1 uncultured Clostridia bacterium
CTTCTATTAAAACTTCTTCTTGTCCCATTATTCCGCTGTGCATAATATTTACAGCAGCATCACCAATAGCAACTACCAAAGACATAACTGGTTTTATTAACTCTCCTCCTAAATTTGAAAGCACATCTGCAGCATGAACTGGTCGTGGTACAAACACAAATTCAAATAAAATAATAAAAATCAGGACAATAACAATTTTAGTCCATATACTTTTATTGGTAAAAATTTTCATGAAAAATTCCTCCAAATCTATCCGTTAGATTGTTGTTTTGCTAATTGATTCAAGTTTGTTTCTACAAATTTGAATTCTTTTTTCGTTGGTGTAATCTTAAGAATTGCTGTATCTGATCCAACTTTAAACAATCCTTCACCTCTTTGGCAAGTAACAAGGAAATTAGCTTCTCCTTCTGAAAGCTTAAACACTTCTTTTAAATATTCAATTTCAGATTTATCTTGAGCAAGAAATAATTTTGTATCAGAAGAGGTTAAAACTGCTTGTGCTTCTGGTTTTTCATAGAAATCTTGAAATCTTTGAGAAATAATAGCAAGTGAAACATTTCTTTTTCTAGCACGTCTTGCCATTTTGTTTAAAAAGTCAACTGCTTCTGGATAAGGAAGCAACATCCATGCCTCATCCACAAGAACTCTTTTTTTAGAAGCTTTTTGTTTATCTTCGCTATTTTTCTTAACAAATTTCTCCCATATCCAAGAAAGTAGAATTTGTTGAGCAAGTGGCCTTGCAAATCTTTCTTCTAATTGAGAAATATCCAAATTGATAAAAGGTACTCCTTCTAACAAATCAAATGTAGATTGTCCATCAAAATAAGCCATTTGTCCATCATATTCTCTAATATATTGTTTCATAACTTTTAATAAATAGCTATAATGATATTGATAATCTGGATTTTTATTTTCTTTTGCCTTCATTAAAATTCTTTTATACCAGCTGCCTATTGTAGGCATTTTTTTTCTTTTTTTAGCCAACATATTCCCTGAAGTTAATCCTATAGAGCTTTGCTCATATAAGCTTTCTGGATTTCCATTAATGCCAATTGCTGTATATTCCTCAGCAACCGCTTCTGCTATAATTTGTTTTGTAAGTTCGTTTACTTCTGTACTTCTTGTACTACCTTTTGCCATCGTTAAAAGTCCTTGCGTAACATCTTCTACTTTATTCTCAATATTAAGAACCGTTCTTTCTTTTCCTGTTATCTCATCTTTCACTGTTTCAGTTTCTACGTCAAAGATGTTGATAATGGTTTTAGAATTTGGACTAATCACTACATTAATTCCACCTAGACTTTCGGCTACAATTGTATATTCACCTTCTGCATCTAAAGCCAAGCTCTCTATATCCATAAGTACAGATGATCTTGACACTAATGTTTTCATTGTAACAGATTTACCTGCACCAGATTTTGCAAATATTACCATATTATAATTAGTAAGTGAACTATGGAAATTATCAAATAAAATAGGGGTTCCTGTTTGTCTATTGTAGCCCAATGGTATTCCAGAAGGATGTCCTACTTCTGAGGTCGTAAAAGGAAATACGGTTGCCATAGAATTTCTATCAAAAGTATGAGTTTTAGATAGTTTGTTTTCCATTAACGGTATATTGGACTGAAAAGCTTCCTCTTGAATCCCCCAAGCACTCTTTATTCCAACCATCGTTTTTGACATCTCTGAAGCTAACATTTTAGTAAGTCTATCTAGATCCTCTAAATTATAAGCAAATAAAGTAGAAACAATAGTTGCTTCAAACAATTTATTAAATCCTGCTGCAATTTCATCTCTTAATTGTTCTGCTTCTAATCTTTTTTGTGTTATCGTACTTTCTCTGTTAATATTTCCTTTATCTGCTGCTACAATTCTTTCCGTTTCCAATTCATTAATAACCCTATTTAATTCGTTTTGTGATTTCTCTTCTTTAATAGGATTGATGTAAATAGAGGTGTTAATATCTCCAAAAAGATACATATCTCTAAATAATTCTGGAAATGTACACATTCTTGGAAGAGTAGCTACAAAGAAACTTCTAGCAAACCTTTTTGTGTTTGAAATAATTTCTAAGTGATCTACATTAGAGCAATCAATTCCAGAAGGTGCAATCAAATCTTTAATTGTCTTCATCTTTAAAATTTCATTTTCTTGTTGTGCTGTATGTATAGACTGTTCTTCTTGTGCCTTTTTATTTTTTTTCATTTGCTACCTCCTTCTCTTTCGTTGTCTTTTTCTTTGTTTTATTTTTTTCTGTCTCTTTTTTTAATTTATTCTTTGCTTTTTCTGCAACCTTAGAACCAATTAGGGATTCATTTTCATCAATAATAATGCGAGCCATATCATTTATTAACTTATCCATTTGTTTTTCTCTTCTTTTCACTTGTCTTTCTTTTTCTGTTTCTATGGTTGCTTCATAAATTAATTCATTTGCTTTTTGGGTAGCTCCTTCTTTTATTGCTTTATCAATTTCTTTCATTCTTTTATCTAAAACATTTGGTGCTGTACGATATAATTGGTCATATCCTGCTTCTAACGCTTTTTCTAAACTAAATATTTCTGATTCGTCTCTATTATATGATACATATAACAACTCCGCTAACTCTTCCGAGTCTAATATCTTACTTGTAATACTGCACACCGATAAAGCACTAATCAAAGATTGACATCTAGTGTATAATTCAGCAAAAGCCATATTTGATATTTCATCTCGTGTAAAATTGCCATTTATCTCTTCAGGAGTATAAGAAAGAATAATATAATAATTTTTCTTTAATATATTTTTATTCAAGCTCATTCTTTCCGTATCATTCACTATATCTATACTATATTCATACAAATTTCTTTCTCTAGCTACTTCTAATTCTAATTTTTTTACTTCTTCTTCGGGATAATCTAATCCTTTTGCCTTATTATATTCCATTTGCTTTTTCAGTAATCTCTCTTGAATTTTTTTTACTTTATCTCTATATTTTTGAATACCCTTTTCCAAATTAACCGTACCTGTTTGAACAAAAATCTGAATAGGATACCTTAACGTATTTAAACATTGTATAAATCCCTGTTCTACACTATTTTTTTCTAGTCCAGACATTAAGTCATAATTGATTCCTTGACACTCCATTATCATTAAATATTTATTTCCTTTATGAGTAACAATCATATTATCTTCTATTTTATCAAAATTCATAAATGAAAAAACAGATTGCTTATTATAACTAATAGAATTATTTTCTTTTGTTTCAGAAAATTTTTCTGTTTTTTCTTTTTTTATTTTCTCTGTCTTGTTTTTTGTTTTCAATAATATAACAATATACGCTATCACTAAGAAAATTAGTACAACTATCATTATAACTAATATTATACTTAGCAATGCTGATATTTGATCCGTATTATTCATCTTTTGTTACTCCTTTCTCATATACATAAATTTTATTTTTTTGCCTTTTAAATTTTATCCATCTTCTTATTACATCATCTATTGCTTCTCCTCCTGTTTTTTCAGTAAATCTAAATTTTTTCGTATCCGGTATTTTAAATGTACCTATACAAAAGCCCAGTAGTCCAAATAGCAATACAAAGCCAATACCTATCATTTCCAATCCTAATACATTAAATATAAGATAAAAAATCCCTCCTACTAGTGCTCCTAAACCTGTATATAAAAGCCCTTTAATAGAAAAAATATATAAAATTCTACTTTCACCTTTATAATTTCTTGGTATTTCATGAGTTTGCATCTTGGTTCCTCCTCTACTTTTTATATAGATATTATCTCATTATCTATTATAACAGATTTTTTTAATAATTGCGACTTTTTTCCTTTTTTTTTATTAAAAAGTAACTGTTTTGTAATATTTTTGTAATATTTTCTTTATTTTTATAAGAATCGCATTTTATAATAAATTTCCTTCAGCATAACTCAATGCTAACAACTTAAGATAATTATCCCAGTATAGCTCTAAAATTAACATTAAAAAAATAGAAGTAAAATATCTAAATTTTACTTCTATTTTCACTATTCTTTTTTTCTTGATTATTATGATCCACTTAAGTTTGATGTAAAGCTAAAGATAACCGTAGCAATTGCAGATGCTGCAAAAACAAGTGCTGCACCTATTATATATGGTAACAAAGTTTTCTTATACTCTGCTTTTTCTTCTGCACTTCCTATCATATATTTAAGTCCTAATATTACTAAAACAATTACAGATGCAATAGAACCTACTGTACTAATAATAGTAATAAGTTGATTTCCTATATTAGTAATTCCACTTACATTTGTATTCTTTCCAGTAAAGTTAGTAGGAGATACTCCTGAACTATTTGTATTTGCTGCAAATACTGTTGTTGCAGTAGACATGACCATTATAGCCATTAGTACTATAGATAATATCTTTGATACTTTTTTCATGTTTTTTCCTCCTTTTATTTAAAATCTATTGTTCTCTTTGTATAACAAAGAATGTTAAAAACTTAATTTAATTCATATATATTATATCATATATGCAAATTTATTGCAACATTATATATAATACCTGCAATTGCAGAAGCCGAAAAGACAAATCCTGCACCTATAAGATAAGGTAACAATGTTCTTTTGTATTCTGCTCTTTGCTCTACACTTCCCATCATATATTTTATTCCTAATACTATCAAAACAATTACAGATATAATAGAAGCTATGGTACTGATAATCGTAACTATTTGATTGCCAATATTTTCAACTTCCGGTGATGCTGTGTTTGGAACTACATCGTTAATTCCAAAAGCAAATACTGAATAATTGATATTTAACAATATGATAAAAAATAAACAAACAGCTTTTATCCATTTTGATTTCATTTCTATCCCTCAATTCCTCATTAACTTAATATATTAATAACCAATTTCCAAATACCATAAGCCCCAAAAATTGCCACACATCCTACTACATAAATAATTAAAGATTCTTTATATTCTGCCTTTTCTTCTACGCTTCCTGTCATGTATTTTATACCTAATAGAATTCCTACAATAATCGCTACAATAATTCCTATTCCTAATAAGATATTATATAAAAATGCATTTGTGTTTCCTAATTCTGTCTCATCTATAGATGCTTGATTTTCCCCTGTTGAAATAAAATTGTCTGCTCCTGTAATTACATTATCAATAGAAGATTTTGCCATTACCGCACATGGCGTGATATAAAATGTTCCATTATTTTCAAATGAAATACACCTTGTATTTAATATACACATAAGTAAAAGAACTATGATAACCATGATTTTTTTCAAATATTTTCTATCCACGTTTTATCATCTCCTTTTATAATAAAGTATTTACAATATCAATAATTAGCCCTAAAATATTGATTATTCCAAATACCATTATCGCACCTATTACATAAGGTATCATTGTTTTTTTATATTCTGCTCTTTCTTCTACACTTCCTAGCATATATTTAATTCCTAAAACAACCAAAACAATAACAGAACTAAGAGAGGCAATGATTTGTATCGCTCCTATTACATTGTTTCCTATCGTTAATAATTTGTCCGCATTACTTACTTCTGTCGTGCTGTTAGGTGTCCATTTTGGATTGTTTACATCAAAATTTAATGCCATTACACAATTGCAAGAAAATAATGATATAACACTTGTTAGTAATATTATTATCATAACATTTTTGATTATTTTCATTATTTTCTCACCTTCCTTTTTATTTTTCTATAATTTGACATTTTTCTCTTATATCTATCATACTATTTTTTTTGTTTTTAGTCAATATTTATCTTTATTACATTTTCTTTACATTTTTTATATAAAAAAATAATACAAAGCAAATTTGCCTTATATTATCTTTGGCGGAGATGAGAGGGTTCGAACCTCCGCGCCGTTCTCACGACCTAACTGTTTAGCAAACAGTCCCCTTCACCACTTGGGTACATCTCCATTTTATAAAGAAAAGCTAGACATAGCCTAACTTTTGTTGTTTGGCGGAGAGGGTGGGATTCGAACCCACGGTACGCTATAAACGCACGCCAATTTTCAAGACTGGTGCC
>CANQES010000083.1 GCA_947595555.1 uncultured Clostridia bacterium
CGCCACTTGCGAGAACCGCTTGAGTGGTGGTGTGAGAGGGAATAAATAAAATAATTATTTATTCTCTACTCGATTTTATTATTTTGAACAAATTGATTTAGAACTTTGATTAATTGAACTTTTTCGACGGCTTGTACCTTAGCAGACAAAGTTTCAGCTGTGTCATCTGGTAAAACTTCTACTTTTGTTTGGCTAATAATAGTGCCTTTATCATATTCTTGATTTACAAAATGGATGGTTGCACCGCTATAATGTTCTTTAGCTTTTATGACGGCTTCATGTACATGCATACCATGCATGCCTTTTCCACCATACTTTGGTAACAAAGAAGGATGAGTATTGATGATTGTATAATTTTCAATTAGTTTTGGGCCAATCATTTTTAAATAACCAGCAAGAACGATAAGATTAATAGGATATGCAGAAAGAACATCTGCTAATTCTGAATCTCTTAGAGAGGCATCTTTATTTTGAATAATGTATGTATTTATATTATTAATGTCTGCTCTTTTTAAGGCATAAGCATTTGGGTTATCAGAAACAACTAAATTAATTTGCGCTTCTAATTTGTGCTCATTTATACTGTCGATGACAGCCTGTAAAGTAGAACCATTGCCAGAAGCAAAAATAACTAAATTGTACATAAAATAATGACCTCCTAGGATATATTAAAAATAGTTTAGCATGAAAAAAGAATAAAGTCAAATAAACAAGAGAAAGAAAGGAAAAAAGAAATGTTTAAAAAATTAAAAGAAGAATGTGGAGTATTTGGAATATATGCGAAAGAAGCAAAAGAAGATTTAGTTGGACAAGTTTGCATTGGTTTGTCAGCTTTACAGCACAGAGGAGAAGAAAGTTGTGGCGTTGCTATTAATGAGGATGGAATTATTCATTTTCACAAAGATATAGGATTAGTATCAGATGTATTTACTAAAGAGGTACAAAATAGTTTACCACAAGGAAAAATGGCTATAGGGCATGTTCGTTATTCTACTACTGGAGTGAGTAAGAAAGAAAATGCACAACCAATGGTAGTAAGGCATAAAAAAGGAAATTTAGCCATAGTACATAATGGAAATTTAACTAATGCAGTAGAACTGAAAAGAGAATTAGAAGAACAAGGAGCAATTTTTACTACGACAAGTGATACTGAAATAATATGCCATGTAATTGTAAGAGAGCGATTAAAAACAAAATCAATTGAAGAAGCTGTGAAGAACACCATGAAAATAATCAAAGGGGCTTATTCATTATTAATTATGTCTTCACAAAAATTAATAGCAGTAAGAGACCCTCAAGGATTTAGACCTCTTTGCATTGGACATTATGGAGATGACGTTGTATTTGCTTCTGAAAGTTGTGCATTAGACATTATGGGAGCTGAATTTGAGCGTGATATTGAACCAGGGGAAATAGTAATTGTTTCCAATAATGAAGTAACAAGTGAAAAATTTTTACCAAATGAAAAAAAAGGAATGTGTGTATTTGAATATATTTATTTTGCTAGACCAGATTCCACAATTGATGGAATAAATGTGCATATTTTCCGCGAAAATGCAGGACGCTGTTTAGCAAAGCAAGCACCAGTAAAAGCAGACATCGTAGCTGGAGTTCCAGACTCTGGAATTGATGCAGCACTTGGTTATTCAAAAGAATCTAAAATTCCATATGATGTTGTATTTATAAAAAGTAAATACATAGGTAGAACATTTATCCAAAATACTCAAAGCAAGAGACGAAAACTTGTGAACCTAAAATTAAATCCATTAAAACACACAGTAAAAGGGAAAAGCATTGTTTTAGTAGATGATTCTATTGTAAGGGGAACAACATTAACACGAATTATAAAGACTTTAAAAGAAGCAGGTGCAAAAGAGGTGCATATTCGTGTAGCAGCCCCACCATTTGTAGATATTTGTTATTTTGGTACAGATATTGATAAAAAAGAAAATTTAATTGCTAATGGAAAAACAGTAGAAGAAATAAGACAAGAAATTGGTGCTGATACTTTAGAATATTTAAGTTTGGATAGTCTAAAGAAAATAACAAAAGACTGCAAAGTAAGTAATTTTTGCGAAGGTTGTTTTACACATAAATATCCAATAGAAGTACCAAAGGAAATAGATAAAGACCGTTTTGAAAAAATAAAAATGGGGTAATATGAATCTAAGTAGGAAGCCTAACTTTTGTATTATATAAAAATAAGTGAAAGGATTTTAATCTTTTCACTTATTTGCTAAAACTTATTCTTTTACTATTTTGATTACTTCTTCAAAAGGAATAGTTTGTTGTTCCCCTGTAATCATATTCTTTAATGTCAGAAGATTGCTTTTAATCTCATCTTCGCCTATTATAATTACATATTTAACATTTAAAATGTCTGCATACTTAAACTTTTTTCCTAATTTTTGGTCTTCTACATTAATTTGGACATTTAGATTTACATCTCTTAACTTTCTAGCTATATCAGCACACATATCATAATTATCTGTCATTGATATTATTAGTATATCAGATATGTACTGATTTTCAGCAGATATTATTTTATTATCTATTAATTGAAAGAATAGCCTTGATAATCCTATTGAAATTCCTACTCCTGGCATTTTTCTATCTGTATAATATTCTGTTAAATTATCATATCTGCCTCCAGAACAAACACTTCCTAAATTTTTATATTTATTTAAGAATGTTTCATATACTGTCCCTGTATAATAATCTAATCCTCTTGCTATTGTTAAATCAATTTTAAAGTTATCCTCTGGAACTCCAAAAATTCTAATAAATTTTATAAGTTGTTTTAATTCACTTAATCCTTCTTGAAAAACTTCATTATTAATATTTAATTTTTCTAGCTCTTTTACTTTATCATCATTACTTCCTTCGATAGATATAAATTGCATAATTGTTTTTACTTTTTCTATTTGTATGTTTTTTAGTAATTCATGTTCTACGTTATCAATTCCTATTTTATCAATTTTATCAATTATTCTTAAAATATCTGAAGATTCATTTTCTAAATTTAGATTATAGAAAAGACCGTTTAATATTTTTCTATTATTTATACAAATTGTAAATTCATCAAAGCCTAAATTTTTAAAAGTATTATATATTATTGATGGGATTTCTGCATCATTAATAATTGATAATTTTCCATCTCCTATTATATCAACATCACATTGATAAAATTCTCTATATCTACCTCGTTGAGGCTTTTCTCCTCTATATACTTTTCCTATTTGGTATCTTTTAAAAGGAAAACTCAATTTGTCATAGTATTCTGTTACATATTTTGCAAGAGGTACAGTTAAATCAAACCTAAGCGCTAAATCATTATCTCCTTTTTCGAATCTATATATTTGTTTTTCTGTTTCCCCACCTGCTTTTGCAAGTAATACTTGTGCATCCTCAATTATAGGTGTATCTAAGGGTAAAAAGCCATATTTTTCATAAGATTTTTGTATTGTTTCTTTCATCTTGTTAAATAATATTTGTTCATTTGGTAATAATTCCATAAAACCAGGTAAGGTTTTAGGATGTACCTTTGTTAGAATATCATTTCCAGTAAGCAATTTATAAGCCTCTTTATATTTATTAGTAGTTGTTTTAATAATATCTTCTGGAATTTGAATTCCAGAATTAGGGTCATAACCAGTAGACTTAATCCAGTCACGCATATATTGTTTATCAAAACTTTTTTGACTTCTACCAACTTCATAATCTGAAGCAGACCAAAATCTACTTGAATCTGGAGTTAATACTTCATCACCAATTACTAATTTGCCTTCTTCATTTATACCGAATTCTAATTTAGTATCTGCAATAATAACACCTTTAGTTAAAGCATAGTCAGCACATGTTTTATAAATGTCAATTGCTTTACTACGCAATTCTTCTGCTAAATCTTTTCCAATCAAATTACAAACTTCATCAAAAGATATATTTTCATCATGTCCTTCCTGTGCTTTAGTCGTTGGTGTAAAAATTGGTTCTGGTAATTTTTCAGATTCTTGTAATCCTTTAGGTAATGTAATACCGCAAACGCTACCATCTTTTTGATAACTTTTCCAACCAGAACCTGTAATATATCCTCTTACGATACATTCTACAGGAATCATTTTTAATTTTTTAACTAACATACTTCTTCCTTCAAACTCTGATGTCTGAAATTCAGTAGGAAAATCTTTTATATCTGTTGAAATCATATGATTTGGAATAATATCTTTAATATAATTAAACCAAAACTTTGACATTTGATTTAAAATCTTTCCTTTATTAGGAACAGGAGTTGGTAATATATAATCAAAAGCAGAAATTCTATCAGACACAACAAGTAAAAGTTTATCATCATCTACTTCGTAAATATCACGAACCTTGCCACTACTTAATTTTTTCATTTTAAAACCACCTTTATTATAAAAAATAATTATGTCATATTATCTAAATAAGCATCAATACCTAATTCTTGCAATTTTTTATCTTTAGTTGATACAGCATCTTTTAAAGAATTTTTAAAAGAAAATAATTTGTTTTTTAAATCTTTATTTTCAACGGCCAAAATAGAAGTTGCCAAAATTGCAGCATTTTTGGCTCCGTTAATAGCAACAGTTGCTACAGGGATACCAGAAGGCATTTGTACAATAGAATATAAAGAATCAACACCACTTAAAGTTTTGGTATGAATTGGAATTCCTATTACTGGAACAGTTGGTAACATTGCAGCAAACACACCTGGAAGATGTGCTGCACCTCCCGCACCTGCGATAACAACTTTAACTCCATTTTCATTTAAAGCTTTTGCATATTCAGTTGCTTTTTCTGGTGTACGATGAACAGAAAGAATTTTAATGTCATAAGAAATTCCCATCTGCTCTAAAAATTTAGCACAGTCTTTCATAATTGGTAAATCTGAATCACTACCCATGATAATCGAAACATCAATATTTTTCATAGTTTGTCTCCTTACTAAAATACACATTATATACGATAATTATATATAAATCAACAAACAAATGTCAAGAGAAACGAAAATATGAGATAAACGTAAGAAAAGGAAGATAAATATTAAAAAAGGAAAAAATTCTACGGAAATTGGAAAAGCAAACTCTTTGCAAAAAATAAAATATTACAATATTATTACAATAAAGAAAAATACAAAGGAGATTTATAAACTATGTTTAAAAAAGTAATGATACATACAAAAAGAAGTATTAAAATCATCCTCCTTTTTCTAGTTTCTATTTTTTTGATTATAGGTATAGTTGCTTTTTTATACAAACCTACTTATAGTGTGTTTATACAGGGAGAACAAGTTGGTTATACAGAAGATAAAACATTATTGCAAAAGGAAATTGATAGTTATATAGAAAATGGAGAAAACGGAAGTGAAAATGTAGCTTTTGTTCAAGTAGAAAATCTTCCTGAATATCGATTATGTTTATTAAAAAAAGATGTAACAGCCAATGATGAAGACATATTTAATAAAATTAAAGAACAAGGAATTACATATTATCGTTATTATGCAATATTAGAAAATCAAGAAGAAAAATTATACGTAGCAAATTTTGAAGAAGCGGAAAAAGTAGTAAATGGTTTAAAAGAAAAGAATAGTTCAAATATAGAAAACATATCTATTTTAGAAAAGTATGAGCCCAACATACAAGAATTAATTACATCAGAAGAAGCAATTTCAAAATTATATGTAGAACCAGCAAAAGTAATATCCGTTGCAAAAAATGGATCAGCAGTATATAAAAGGACAGGAAGTGTAAATACATCTTTAACCACTTCATCTGCAAGACCTAATATAGGAATAAACCTTATTAGACCGATTTCTGGAACAATTACTTCAAGATTTGGTGTAGGAAGTGCAATAAGAAGGTCTTCACATACTGGATTAGACATTGCTGCATCAACGGGAACCCCAATTGCGGCAGCAGCATCTGGTACAGTAACGTTTTCAGGGCGTCAAGGTTCATTTGGAAATATGGTAGTAGTTACTCATGGAAATGGAATACAAACATACTA
>CANQES010000084.1 GCA_947595555.1 uncultured Clostridia bacterium
AACAAGTTTTAATCATTGCCATTCCGTACTTTTTCATTTTCTAAATTTGAATAATAATCTTCTTCAATATTCAAATCTTCTAATGAAAATTTAGGAATATCATTATTTATTAAAACATAAATTTCTCCACTATAATCAGGAATACTATCTATTTCATAAGAAATTTTATTATTTTCTATTTTGTTTACAACATTTTCATTTTTACTACTTTCGTTAATTCCTATAATCATTACTACAAGAATTACAATAGTCAAAATTACTATTCCAATTTTTTCTAATTTATTTTTATTCATTTATTTTTTCACCCTTATATTTAATATCATAAAATGAGGAATTTTTCAAGAATTAAACATAATAGAATTATAAAAAAGACTATAAATAAAATTAAAATATAAATAATTAAAAATAAGCTTTTAAATTATGTAGGCTGTAACATTTATATCACATTTTTATGTAAATTTCAACTAATATTTGAAAAAAATATAATTTTTTATCAAATTAAAAAGCAAGATATTGTAGAACACCTTGTTCCTGTAAATATTTTTATTTTAATATATAAATTTTCTCTATATGGAAGTTAATAAAATCCACAGGTGTGGATTTAAAAATATACCAACCTATTCATATTTTTGATATTCTCCATTTTGATAAATAAACTTGTCTCCTTTTTTAGCTGTTTCATACAAATTTTGAGGAAATTCTATTTCTTCAATTCCTTCTATTCCTCCACCTTCTTTATTGTTTAAATCATATAACCAAATTCTTCCTGAATATTTTTCATCAGCTTCATAAATATGCCCTTCTATTCTTTTACTATCTAAATATTGGTTTTGCTCTCTCATTTTTTCCTCAATCATATTGTTTATTTGATTTTCAATAACCTTAGTATCTTCTTTTTCTAAAATAAAGTCTTCTCCTTGTTTTCTTAAAACACTTCCTAAACTTGCACCTTCAGGCAAATCTTCTATTTTCTTTGTAATTACTTCATTACTCTTACTTGGCTTGCAAACACATAAATTATAAGTGTTTTTTTCATTGGTATTTATATCGTATATATAATACATTTCTCCTTTATCTTTAGTTTCTAAAGCATAATTTTGTAAGATGTTTGCTCTTTCTATTAACATTTCATCCTTATATTTTGAAATTAAATTATTATTATTTGTCGAATTTTTTTCTAAATAATTTGATAACTCTTTCATAAAATTTTGCACAAATTTATTCTCCTTTAAATTATTAAATAAATCATTTACTATGTCTAAATTCAATATATAATCACTCCTTGGAAATATACTATTAGATTTAATAGTATTACGAATTAAATTTAAGAGTAATTATATATCGTTTTCCAGAAATTTACAATAGTTTTACTTTAAATTTTTAATTATGTGCATAAATATTGTTACAATACACAACTTATAATATGTATTATTTTGAAATACCGCGTAAGCGACCAAACGAACGAAGTGAGTGCGATTGGAGCAACTTACATACAAGTATTTTTATTATGGAAGTTGCGACACACAAGGTATAAAAAATAATACATATTATAAGCTGTGTATTGTAACTAAATATTCTATTATTTTTCATGACTTTCTCCAGTAGCATAATCAATGTCTATTCCTAGTTGAACATTATAGCAATAAACATTAAAGTGAATTCCTTTTCCTACATCTTCAACTGACCATGCTTCCATTTGAACTCCACTTGCTAAAAGATTATTACCTTCAAAAATAGGTGTTACTCTATATAAAACATGATTATTTTCATTTTTATCTATGTACTCAGCTACTTCGTTTTCAAATGGTAACATTCCTTCTGTATTTAAATACCTTGTCCCAGTTATTAAATTATTTTTATTTGCATTTTCTCCTGCAAGTTGCCATCCTATTAAATGACAGCGATTATACAAATATTTGTCTTTTATTAAATTATCATATCTTTTTTGAACCCAGCCAGAAAGATCTTTGATGCTTCCTATTTCGCCACGTTCTTCTCCCTCTTTTGGCATTATTTCTTTACAAATATTTGCATAAGCCACCCCACTTCTTCCTAATACATCTAATTCACTATATTTTTCAAATGGTTCAGTGGTATAATCCGCTTCTGTAAAATATGGAACATTATTATTTATTTCCACATAAGGACTTGATGCATATTCTGGAATTGTAGATAAATCAAATACTGTATTTTGATTATTTATATTATAATCATTTACTGGATTGCTAGTTGTAGCATTTTGGGTTATATATCCATAAATAGAAATGCAAATTAATATGACTACTGCAAGAATGTATTGCCAAATATTTATTTTTTGACTTTTCTTTTTTCTTCCCATAAAATTTTACCTCATTTGTTTTTTTATCATTTTATCATTAAAATTGCAATTTCTCAATATGGGTTTTTGGTTTTGAAAAATTGAAATAGATATAAATATTTTTGTCTTTATCAATCTCAATTTTATTAATTAAACGATATAAATACATTTTTTCTATTTGTTCTAATTGCAAAAAATTTTCTATTAATTTATTTAATTCTTTTGTTTTGTTTTCAGTAGCTATTTTTTCTCCTATTTGCGTTAGTTTTTGTTCCAATTCTTCTTTTCGTTTTAATAATTTTTTCCTATCTAATACAAATTTTTGTGAATATCTTATATAGTCTTCTTCTAAAAGAACGCCTTTTAATTTATCCATATACATCTTATCTAAATTGCTGTTTATTTCATAAATTGTTTTATCTAATTGTTCAATTTTTCTCTTGAAATTTTCTCTTACATCAAAAGTTTTATTCTGATATTTTTCATAAACTGAATAAAAAACTTCTTTATTGGCATAAATTTGAATAACCTTTTTTATTATATAAATGATTTTACTTTCAAATTTTTCATAATTGATGTTTAGTGGCGGGCAGCCTCTTGTTTTATGACCTGTACAAGTTATATATGGATGTGATTTTGAGTTTCTTTTTGAATTATTTTTTAGTACTATTTGCAATTTTCTTTTGCAATGATAACAATAAAGCAGACCTCTTAATAAATAATCATATTTTGATTTTGTATTTGTTCCTCTCTTTTCCAAAATACTATTTACTTTTTCGAATACTTCTTCATCTATGATGGGTTCATGTGTATTGTTTACTCGTATTTGATTTTCCTTTTCCACAGTTCTAATTTTCTTTACCTTATACGATACAACTGTTTTTTTATTTTGTATAGTATTTCCAATATATACTTCATTTTTTAGCATATTACATAAAGTTACTTCGTTCCAATTATAATTTGTTTTGCTTTCATCTTGCACCATTCCAGTTTTCCTATAACCAGTTGGAGATAAGTATTTATTGCTATTTAAGTAATTTGCTATTTCTACTGTACCATGTCCATTTGCATACATATCAAAAATTTTTCTTACAATATCAGCTACGTTTTCATCAATAACTAACTTATTTTTAATACTAGGATGCCTTTTATATCCGATATGCTGGAATGCTACACAAATATTCACCTTGCTTTTGTTTTTCTTTATAAACACTTCTAATTTTCTTTGATATGTCTTTTGCGTACATATCATTCATAATTGCTTTAAAAGGTGTTATATCATTGTTTGTGCTGTCAATATATGTGTCAATTCCATCTGTTATTGCAACATATCTAATATTTTTTTCTGGAAAATAATTTTCGATGTATTCTCCTGTTTTTATATAGTCTCTACCCAATCTTGATAAGTCCTTTGTTATAACCATATTGATACTTTTATTTTCAATATCTTGCAGTAGTTCATTAAACCCAGGTCTATTAAAAGTTGTACCTGACACACCATCATCAATGTATTCTTTAATAAGTGTTAAATCGTTCTCCTTTATATATCTTTGCAAAATTTTTCTTTGATTACCGATACTTTCGCTTTCTTGCTTGTCTCCATCTTCTCTAGATAGTCTGATATACATTCCGTACTTTGAAGTTTTGAGTTTTTAAATCTAGCATTCTTCTCCTTTCTAGTTTGCAAAATAACTATAACGTGCTCAATTAATTTTTCAGATATTTTTGAATAATTAATTATTTTTGATTTTTAAACTTTCAATATAATCTTTAAACATTAATCCTATAACTTCGTTTACATCTTGCTTTTCTTCTGTAAAAATATAATATGTATTAAATTCTTTTTTATCTTTATTCAAAACATACACCTCTTAATAATGTTTATTATTATTAAAATAAGATATTCATAAGCCTTAAAATTTTGTTGATAATTTTGCTGTTTAGGAGAAAATCTCCTAATACCTTTTTAAGCCCTCTAGGAGAAATTTTTATATTAAGTTTTGAGAATAAACATAGAAAAAAGCCATTCAAACGAATGACCTTTATATTAATTTTTTAGTTCTTTTTGCATATATATAATATGTTGTTTTATTTTTAACAACTCATTATCAATATTTTGAATATCTTTTGTAAAATATTCTATCATTTCATCAACTTCAGTTTCATTTAATTCACTTGTACCTAATTCTCCATAAAGCAATTTTTCAGCTAAAACTTTTTTCTTATTTTCTTCTTCAAACTTTTCCTTTAAATTACTATTATATATAGAATTACTATTTTTTTGTTCTTGTTCAATAGTATTTATTTCATTTATGGTATATGTTTTTTCTTTGAAAAATAAACTTCTGAAAAATTTTTTAATTTTATACCATAATCCATTTGTTGGAATTAATTCATTATTCATTATAATCTACTCCTTGTTCTTGAGTATCCTTAGCTAATTTTCCTTTTTAAATTGATAATTGCTGTTCGTAATCTTGTTCTAATTTTTTTGCTTCTTCTAATGCTTTTCTTTTTTCTAAATCTTGTCTAATTAAGATAGCAAGTTCTTGTTGCTTTTTAGTACCACATTGCATATCTAACTCGCTTATTATATCTAAAACTTCATCTATTTCTGGATGTTCTTCTTTAAATTTTTCCCTTTCTTCTTCTGTTTCTAAACTCATATATGGTTTGATTAAATTTTGTCTAATATTAGACAAAGCTTGTCCTAATCTTTTTTCTTCTTCATTTTTTGCTGTTTGAGAAGGTGGCTTCGTTCCTCCTGATTGCTCTATCCATGCTTTTATTGCTCTTGCATTAGTTAAATAACTACTTCTATCTATAATTCCTTGTGCTTCGTTTAATAATTTCAAAAAATCTTTGGTTTCCCCTTGTATTCTAAAAATATCTATATCTTCTATATCACCCTGTGGTCCATCTTCATGTCCACCATTAATATCATCATTACCTCCATGATTTCCATTTGTTCTTTTATTAATTTCTGCATCTAAGTTATTTTTTAAATAATTATTTACTAAATCAAACACTATTGTTTTTTCTCTTGAAGTATCAGAAGACAATGCTCTACCTAATTGTTGCAAATAGATAATTCTTGAATCTGTTGGTCTTGCCATAATGACCCCTGAAATATCTTCTACATGTAATCCTTCATTTAACATTTCAATAGAAAATAATAATTTTAAATGCTCTGATTTTGAATTTTCAAAAGTCTCTATACTTTTTCTATTATCATTTTCTGTATATCCTTCACCAGAAAACACCGAATATATTTCTGGATTATCATCAATAGCTCCAAACCATTCTTTTGCCTTACTCATTAATTCATCCATATGTGCTTTATCTTTGCAAAAAATAATATACTTTCCGTCTTTCTTTTTTATGTTTTTGGCAAATAGCTCTGGTACTCCATCAGCTTGATCTACTATCTTTCTCATTTTTTCATATCTATCTTGTAGTTCTTTTTTCTTTTGCTCATCACTGCAATTTGCTATTGCAGTTCTTATTCCCTCTAAATGTTCACCCAAAGCATAATCACATTTTACATATGTTGGTGCTTTTACTATTCTATCTCTTAATGCTTCTACTAATGTTAATTCATA
>CANQES010000085.1 GCA_947595555.1 uncultured Clostridia bacterium
AAAGCAGAACCTTTTAAATTATGGCTTGCTCAAATGGGAAAAGAAAGAGTTGATGAAGTATTTGATCCAGAAATTGCTATGAGTAGAGCCATTGATTATTACAGAAACAAACGGATATTCAGATAAGTGGATTGAAGCAAGGTTAAAAGGAATTTTGGATAGAAAGAAATTAACAGATGTATGGAAAGCAAATGGAATAAAACAAAATTATGAATATGCAGTACTCACAAATGAAATATATCAAGAATGGTCTGGAATGAAGGCTAGTGAATATAAGGATTATAAAAATATTAGAAAAGAATCATTAAGAGATAATATGACAGATGTTGAAGTAGCTTTAGCTAATTTAGGCGAAATTGCAACAAGAGAACTTACAAAAGAACATAAACCTTATGGACTTAAAGCAAATAAAGAGATAGCTAAAAAAGGTGGACATGTAGCCAAAGTTGCAAGAGAAGATATGGAAAAAGAACTAGGAAAATCTGTTGTTAGTAAAGAAAATGCTTTAAGTTATCAATACATAAATGATAATAAATTAGATAAGAAGAAATTACCAAAAGGAAAAAGCGCTGAAAGCAAGTAAAATTATTTACAAAAAAACTGAAATTATGCTAAAATATTTTAAACAAATGAAATTGAGGTTACATATGAATAGTATAGATAAAAATTGGGTAGATAATCATATTGATAGCAATGGCGAAGTTGTTATACCTGATGGGGTTGAAAAGATTGAAGCAGAAGCTTTTAGAGATAACGAACAAAAGAAGAAAGAGAAAGTCTTATTACAAGAGATAAGAATAAGTTAGCAGAATTTGAAAACGAATTACGAGAAAAATATAACCCTGACAATATATTTAAAAATAAAAAAGTACAACAAGAGACTAATTGCAATATAACTTCTCAAGAAACCGCTATTATAGAATATAAAAATAAGAACTTTCTTCAAAAGATATTTGATAAAATTAAGCATTTATTTAGAAGATAATATTTACAGAATAAGAGTAAAAATGTTTATTACTCTTATTCTTTTTATAATTTATAAAGAAAATTATACATAAATTAATTCTTTTAAAACAATTTCTTCAACATAATACTTATAATTATTCATAAGTTATTTCTACCATAACCAAAATCTCCTAAAATTAATACTGAAAAGAAAGCTTGTGATACTCATAATAAAATAGGAAAGATAGTTAGAAAAGCAATTAAAGCGGTCTGGTTAACCGCTTTAATTTTTGCAAAAAAATTTTCAACAAAAAGAAGTCAATTTTCGGATTACTATATTTTATAAATGAAAAACAAATGTTGAAATATTAAAAAATACTAGTACAGATAAAGTATCAACAATAGTGGTAATTAAAGGTGCAGCCATAATTGCAGGATCTAATTTTAATTGTTTAGCTATAATTGGTAAAATACAGCCCAATAATTTTGCTATGGTAACAGTACAAATAAGAGTAAATCCAACAACAAATGCAATTTTTAAATCATTATATTGTAGTATAATCCTAATAGAATTAGCAATAGCTAAAACAATACCAACTATAAGGGAAACTCTTAGTTCCTTCCAAATAGCTCTAAATATATCTTTAGTAGAAATTTCATTCATAGCTAAACCTCTAATAATAAGAGTAGAAGTTTGTGAACCACAATTTCCACCTGTGTCCATTAACATTGGAATAAAGGCAACTAATAATGGTAAAGTAGAAATGGCAGATTCAAAGTGTTCAATGATTTGTCCAGTAAACATTGCTGAAACCATTAAAACTAGCAACCATAGAATTCTATTTTTAGCATGCTTAAAAACACTGGTTTTTAAATAAGAATCACCATCATCAGGAGTAATCGCAGCCATTTTTTCAAAGTCTTCTAAAGTTTCTTCTTGAATTACATCTATAGCATCATCAATTGTAATAATACCAACAAGTCTATTTTCTTGGTCTACAACAGGTAATGCAACATAATTATATTTGTCAAATATTCTAGTTACTTCTTCTTGGTCTTCTAATGTATTAACTTTTACAACGTTTGTATCCATTATGTTTCTAATTAATTCATTTCTATCTGCGATTAAAAGATCTTTTATATCAATTATTCCTAGTAATTTTCTGTCTGTTGTCACAACATAACAATTATAAACAGTTTCTTTTTTTAAAGCTCTTTGTTTTATATATTTAAAAGCATCATCAACAGTCATGCTCTCTTTTAAATCAATAAATTCTGTTGTCATAAGTGTTCCTGCTGTATCATCAGGGTATTTTAAAAGCTCATTTATAATTTTTCTATTTGCAGGTTTTGTATTTGTTAAAATACGTTTTACGACATTTGATGGCATTTCTTCTATTAAGTCAACAGCATCGTCCATATAAATTTCATTCATTACATTTTTTATTTCAGCATCTGTTAAACAATTAATTAATTTTTCTTGGTCATCATGGTTTAGCTCTACGAAAACTTCAGCAGCTTTTTCTTTTGATAAAAGTCTATAAATCATTATTATTTTATCTTCATCTACATTTTCTAAAATATTCGGGAAATCAGCACTATTTATGCTTTGCAGGAATTCACGCAAATCCTTTATTTGTTTGTTTTCAATTAAGTTAGATAATTTTTCAATTATTTGTTCTTGATTCATTTTAATCCCCTCCCGTTTTTATGTAAATTTCCAACATTTTTATTATATAACTATTGCCTTATAAAGTCAATAAAAAGATGAGTATTTTTACTCATCTTTCTACGAAAATAAATCCGCTTCTCCTCCAATGATTTCTCCTGTTGAAGCATCAATATAGTAATATTTGCTCATTCCTTCTTTAATATATTTATTCATGTCTTCTCTAAAATCTTGTATTTTTAATCCATGTTCTATTTTTATTTTCCATACTTTTCTTGTCCTATTTTCTGTTTTATAATATTCTTGTTCTGTTGAACTTTTTGTTATGTCATATAGATTATTTTCAATTTGATATATAAAAGAATTCATTTTTTCGATACTTAATTCTGCGTTAGTATTTGTTATATTATAATTGCTAAATTCTTTTTCTTTATTTTCTGCAATGGTTATAGCTTCTTCTTTAGATATGGTTAAATCATTTTTTTCATAACTATTATCTTTGCATACTCTTATTGTATTTAGATACATTTTGTCTTCTGATACTAAAAATGTAATGTCAAGGCTTTCATATTTATTTGCTATATTTTCATAATATTTATTAAAACTTGCTTGTATTAAATCACTTGATTGGTTTTCAAAATAATAATCATTTATTTTTGTTTCTGTGAGTTTATACTCATCATTTATTCTTAGTTTTTCATATATATTCGTTGCAATTTTTGATATGTCTTCATTAGATATTTTTTGTGTTGGTAAATGCTTATATTTTAAGTCCATGTCTCCAAAATATTCAAGGCTCCCATCTTTGGCATTTAGTTGTACCATAAGTCCTTCTTCATATCCTAATTTTGTTTTTATCATGTAATAACTTGTTACATCGTCATCATATCCTCGTTTTAATTCTATTTTATTGATATTTTGATTTTCATACCCTAATTTGTTTAATATGTCTATTCCTTTTGCTTTTGCTTCTTCTTCTGTTATTAATTGTGTTTTTTCCTCTTCTGTTATGTCTGGTGGTGAAAGCTGGTTTGCTATTTCATTATATGTGTATTTTTGCGGTTCTTTCCATATTTTTTCATATACTTTTGTCCCTGCAAATACTACTCCTGTACCTAATATTATTCCTGCAATTACTGTTGAGGCTGTTTTTAATATGCTTTTTGTTTTATTTTCCATAACTACATCATTCTCCTCTTTGATTTTTGATATAGCTATTTTTAATTTAACTTTATTTTTGTTAAATTCCATTTTAAATACCTCCATCTTTTAATTCTCGTTTTATTTTCTTTCGTATTCTATGCAGTCTTGTTTTTACGTTTAGTTCAGACATATTTAATGTTTTAGCTATATCTTTGATTGTTCTGGATGAATAATAAAATAAATTTACTATTTGTATGTCAATTTCTTTTAATCCTTTTATTTTTTGCTCTAAGTCATATATTAGTTCTCTGTCATTTTCATACATGTTTATATTGCTGATTGGGTCATTTTCATAATCATCGATGTTATAAAATGTCTTATTTTTTCTGTATTTTTCTTTTATTAAATGTCTTGCTATTCCTGCTAAGTATGATTTTAATGATATGTTTATATTAAGTCTATTCCTATTTTTCCATAGTATAAAAAATGTGTCTGCAAATATTTCTTCTTTGTCTTCAAATGTTAATGTGCTGTCTGTTCCGTTTTTTATTACTGTGGTGATGTATGGCGCAAATTCTTCTATTATTTTGTCTAAGTCTATTTCATTATTTTTTGTCATTAATTTTATATTCTCCTTTATAAGATATCTTACATTTATATAGTGTCTTTTAAATGCGAAAAGGTTACATTTTATATTAATTTTTTTTTGAAAAAATTGCAACAAAATTTGGGGTAATAATTATCTAATATTTATTTACTAAAATACATTCTTTGTGTTATAATAAGGAAAATTGAATGGGTGATAAAAATGCAAAGAATATTAAGTTCGATGAGAAAAGCAATAGAAGCATATAAAATGATTGAAGAAGGAGATAAAATTGCAATATGTTTATCTGGAGGAAAAGATTCTATTACAATGTTGCATGCTTTTAAAGCATTGCAAAGATTTTATCCTAAAAAATTTGACATAATTGCTGTTAGTGTCAATCCTGGTTTTGATTTTTTTGATACAAATTTTTTACAAAATATATGTGATGATGTGGGTATTCCTTTATTTATTGAAAAAAGTAATGCCAAAGAGATTGTTTTTGATATCCGAAAAGAAAAAAATCCTTGTTCTTTGTGTGCTAACTTACGCAGAGGTGTTATTAATTCAATTGCTATAAGAGAAGGATGTAATAAAATTGCTTTGGGCCACAATCAAGATGATGTTTTGGAAACTTTTTTGTTAAATTTACTTTACACAGGTAGCATTAATACTTTTTCTCCTATAAGTTATATGGATAGGTCTAAGGTTACTCTTATACGTCCTTTAATATTTACTCCTGAAAAGGAAACAAAAAGATTTATAAAGAAAAATAATTTATCTGTCATGCCAAAGGTATGCCCAATGGATGGTTTTTCTAAAAGAGAAGATATGAAGAATTTAATTTTTTCGCTATCTAAAAATATACCTATGTTGCGTGCAAATTTATTTGGTGCTATACAAAGGAATTTAAAAGATTGGAAAATAGAAGAAGGTGCCCATAATGATTTATAGGGCTCCTTCTTCTACTATCTTCAACATAGCATTTTTTAATTCTTCTATTTTTTGATTTGATATGTCTTCATTTTCTGCTTTTATTCCCATATACAGTTTAATTTTAGGTTCTGTTCCAGAAGGTCTGATACAACACCAAGCATCATTTTCTAGTTCATAATATAATACATTAGATTTTGGTAAATTAGTTTTTGTAATGTCTCCTGTTTTTAGGTTTTTGACTATATCCTTTTCTACATCTTTAAATGTTAATACTTCATAGTTTCCTATTTTTGTTATATCAGTATTCCTCATTTTTGTCATCATATTTTTAATTTCTTCTGCTCCTTGTACTCCCTCTCTTACAATGGATACTTGTGCTTCTTTATAATATCCATATTTTTCATATATATCAATCATGGCATCCCATAACGTTTTTCCTTGTGCTTGATAATAGCATGCCGCTTCGCAAAGAGCCATAACTGCTG
>CANQES010000086.1 GCA_947595555.1 uncultured Clostridia bacterium
GCAATATCTGGGATATGGCAAGTAATTGACAACAGAAACCTATAGCGATTCCAGCGTTCCGTATGTCATGATGGGCGGCAGCTATGTTGACGACGTTGTTTTCGCGGGCAAACGCCTCTACGGTGCGTATCGTGCCTACGATAGCCGTTCGTTCCGCCCACTTTTAATTGTGTAACTGGACTCTGTGAAAACATTGTACGTGAATATGGCATAGGAAAGGAGAAAAGAGAAAGAGGAATTTGGGGCCGTCCCCAATTCCTCCTTCTCTTTTTTCTCTTTCTTTTTTATTGTTAGTCTTGACAAACAAATGACATTGTAATATAATGTTAGCCGTGGTTAACAAAAGGAGAAAAAGTATGATATCGAAATCGTTAGAAGAATATTTGAAAAATATGTATATTTTGCAAAAACAAAATGGATACATAAGAGTAACAGATATTGCGCAAAAAATGAATTGTACAAAACCGAGTGTAAATAAAGCAGTTTATAATTTAAAAGACCATGGGTTAGTGTATTATGAATCATATGGTTCTATTGAGCTGACGGAGGAAGGAAAAGATTTAGCTAAAAAGATATTAGAAGCTTATGATATTGTTTATTTGTTTTTGAAGGATGTATTAAATTTATCTGAAGAGGAAGCAGAAAAAGAGGCTGAAAAAATAAAATCCTCAATAACGGATGAAACTGTCAATAAATTGGCAAAATATGTACATCAGGTTTTAGGGTTGAGTAGTTTGGACTGTGACTACGATATTAATAAGGAAAAATGCAGAAGTTGTGCAAGAAGAACAGTAAGAAAGGAATAGAAAGATGAGTCAAGATTTATTAGAAATAAAAGATTTACATGTAAATGCTGAGGATAAAGAGATTTTGAAAGGAATTAATTTAAAAATAAAAAAAGGTGACATCCATGTAATTATGGGACCAAATGGTTCTGGAAAAACTACTACAGCAAATAGCATTTTAAATAATCCAGCTTATCAAAAAGTAAATGGAAGTATTACATTTGAAGGAGAAGATATTACTCATCTCAAGACAGATGAGATTGCTAGAAAGGGAATATTTATGTCTTTTCAATTACCAGAAGAGATACCAGGGGTTTCTGTTACAAATTTTTTGAAGTATGCAAAAAATAAAGTTACAGGAAAGCCGGTAAAGGTATTTCAATTCAAAGATGAACTAGAAACATATATGAAAGAATTAAACATGAATCCAAAGAACATGGAAAGAAGCTTAAATGTTGGATTTTCTGGTGGAGAAAAAAAGAAAAATGAAATTTTGCAAATGCTTGTGTTAAATCCAAAACTTGCTATTTTAGATGAAACAGATTCTGGACTAGATGTTGATGCAATTAAAACAGTTTCAAAAGGAATAGAAATGTTTAAAAATGATGAAAATGCTATTTTAATAATTACCCATAATACAAAAATTTTGCATAGTTTGAAGGTAGACTATGTACATGTTTTGGTAGATGGAAAAATTGTTAAAACAGGTGGACAAGATTTGGCAAAAGAAATTGAAGAAAATGGTTATTCACAATACAAATAAAAAAGAAGGGATTTGTAAGATGTCAAAAACAAAAATAAATGACATTAATCGAAATATATATGATATCAAAAATAAGGATGAATATGATTTCAAAATAAAAAAGGGCATAACAAAAGACATTGTAGAAGACATTTCAAAACAGAAAAATGACCCAGAATGGATGAAGGAGTTTCGATTAAAAGCATTAGAAGTATATAATCAATTAGAATTACCTACTTGGGGACCAGACATTTCAGAATTAAATATGGATGACATTGCTACTTATGTAAGACCAAAAACAAGTTTAAATAATTCATGGGATGATGTGCCAGAAGACATCAAAAACACTTTTGATAAACTTGGCATTCCAGACGCAGAAAAAACTTCTTTGGCGGGAGTTGGAGCACAATACGATTCAGAAGTAGTTTATCATAGTATGAAAGAAGAGTTAATAAAACAGGGTGTTATCTATACTGATATGGAAACAGCGGTAAGAGAATATCCGGATTTAGTAAAAAAACATTTTATGAAATGTGTTCCTATATATGATCACAAATTTGTAGCATTACATGGTGCTGTTTGGTCTGGGGGCTCATTTGTGTATGTTCCTAAAGGTGTAAAAGTAGATATTCCATTACAATCATATTTTCGCTTGAACTCTCCAGAGTCAGGTCAATTTGAACATACATTAATTATTGTAGATGAGGGAGCAAGCTTACATTTTATAGAAGGATGTAGTGCACCAAAGTACAACAAAGTAAATCTACATGCAGGCTGTGTAGAATTATATGTAAAAGAAAATGCATATTTGAGATATTCTACTATTGAGAATTGGTCTAAAAATATGTTAAACCTAAATACTAAAAAAGCTATTGTGGAAAAAAATGCACAAGTAGATTGGGTAACTGGCTCATTTGGCTCTAAAATATCAATGCTATATCCTATGAGCATATTAAATGGAGAAGGAGCTAAAACAGAATATACAGGAATATCTTTTGCAGGAGAAGGACAAAACTTAGACACAGGATTTAAAGTAGTTCATAATAGCCCAAATACATCTAGTGTAGTAAATAGCAAATCTATTTCAAAAAATGGTGGAAAATGCACATATCGTTCTTTAGTTAGAATAAATGAAACAGCAACTCATTCAAAATCTTCAGTATCTTGCGAATCATTAATGCTAGACGATATATCAATATCTGATACAATACCAGTAAATGATATAAGAACTGATGAAGTTGAATTTTCACACGAGGCTAAAATTGGAAAAATTAGTGATAAGACGATTTTTTATTTAATGAGTAGAGGACTATCTGAAGAAGACGCAAAAGCTATGATTGTTAGAGGATTTGCTTATCCAATTTCAAAAGAATTACCTGTGGAATATGCAGTAGAAATGAATAATTTGATAAATCTAGAATTGGAGGGAGCTATTGGATAATGGAAACCATAAGAGTAAATGAAACGCCAGTTAGAACTTCAAGACATTTTTTGATTAATAATGTAGAACTAGATAGCACGATTTTACCTGAAAAAATAGAAAATTTTGAAAATGTGTCAATTATAGGTGAAACATCTAAGATAAAAATAGAAAAGGACATTAATAATTGCAGTTTAACTTATGGACTAGGAGATATTTTGACATCTCAGGTAAATGAAAAGGCAAATCAAAAATTAAAATTACAGGTGGAAAGTAAAACTAATCAAGATATACAAATTAGTTTTGAATTAGATGAGGATAATCCAAATTTAATTGATATGATTGATATTACAGCTAAAGAGAATACAAAAGCAACAATTATTATAAAATATGAAACCAACAAAGCAGTACAAGCATTTCATAATGGTATAATAAAAGTGTTAGCTGAAAAAGATGCAGAGCTAAAAATGATTATTGTTAATAAAACAAATCTTATGTCTAATAATTTTATAAGTATTGAGAATATGATACATGAAAATGCAAAAGTTGATTATACTATGATAGATTTTGGTGGAAAAAATAGTATTACGAATTATTATTCTAATTTAGTAGGTAAAAATGCCGATAATCATATTAACACAATTTATTTGGGAAGAGAAAATCAATTTTTTGATTTGAACTATATTGGAGAGCTAAGAGGAGAAAAATCTAATATTAATATTGAAGTGCAAGGTGCTTTAAAGGATAATGCCAAAAAGAATTTTAAAGGAACTATTGATTTTAAAAAAGGTTGTAAAAAAGCAACAGGAAATGAAAATGAAGCTTGTTTATTATTATCAGAGCAGGCAAAATCATTAGCATTACCAATGCTCTTATGTTCTGAAGAAGAAGTCGAAGGAAACCATAGTAGCTCTGCTGGAAAAGTAGGAGATAAGGAATTATTTTATATAATGAGTAGGGGCTTTGAAAAGAAAGAGGCTATGAAGCTGTTGGTAAGAGCAAAATTTAATAATATAATAGATACAATAAAAAATGATGATTTAAAGACGGACATTTTAGATGACATAGAAGAAAGGTTAGATTAATAATGGATATAAATGAGATTAAGAAGGATTTTCCTATTTTAGAAAATAGAAAAATTGCTTATTTGGATAGTGGTGCGACCACTCAAAAACCAATTCAAGTTATTAAAGCAATAGAAGAGTATTATCAAAAATATAATGCCAATCCTCACAGAGGAGCATATTCATTGAGTATAGAGGCAACACAGGCATATGAAAATACGAGAGAGAAAATTGCTAATTTTATAAATGCTAAAAATAAGGAAGACATCATATTTTCAAAAAATGCAACAGAGAGCCTTAATTTGCTTGCGTATTCATATGGAATGCAAAAATTAAAAAAAGGTGATGAAGTTGTACTTTCTATAATGGAACATCATTCTAATTTAGTTCCATGGCAAAAGGTGTGTAAAATTACTGAAAGTAAATTAAATTATATGTATATTAATGAAGATTTTGAGATACCAGATGAAGACATAGAAAACAAAATTACTGATAATACAAAAATAGTTGCAATAACGCATGTTTCAAATGTTTTAGGTACTATTAACAACATAAAGAAAATCATAAAACAAGCACATAAAAAAGGAGCAATTGTTATTGTAGATGCTTCACAAAGCATACCACATATGAGAATTGATGTACAAGATTTAGACTGTGATTTTCTTGCTTTTTCAGGGCATAAAATGTTAGCACCACTTGGAATTGGAGTATTATATGGAAAAAAAGAATTATTGAACAAAATGGAACCATTTTTAATGGGTGGTGATATGATAGAATTTGTTTATGAACAAGAAACTACATTTGCACCATTACCAAACAAATTTGAAGCAGGGACACAAAATGTGGAAGGTGTTATAGGTTTAGGAGCAGCTATTGATTATATTGAAAATATAGGATATGATGAAATAGAAAAAATGGAAAAAGAATTAATATCATATGCAAGACAAGAATTATCAAAATTAGATTATTTAACATTATATCTAACACCAAAAGAAGAAAATCATTCTTCTGTAATATCATTTAACATCAAAGGAGTACATCCACATGATGTAGCAAGTATTTTAGACACAGAAGGTGTTTGTGTACGCTCTGGAAACCATTGTGCACAACCACTTATGAGATTTTTGGGAATAGATTCTACATGTCGAGCAAGTTTCTATTTTTATAATACAAAAGAAGATGTTGATAAACTTGTTGCTGGACTAAATAAGGCTTATCAAATATTTAAAAAATATTTAGGATAATGGAGATAAATTGAAATGGAAGATTTAACAGATGTTTATAATGACTTAATTATGGAACACAGCATGAATTCATACAACAAAAAAGAATTAGAGAATGCAGATTATTCACAAATAGGGCACAATCCTAACTGTGGAGATGAAATCACCTTGCAAATGAAGATGAATGGCGATATTATTGAAGATATGTCTTTCTCTGGACATGGTTGTGCAATATCACAAGCTTCTACTTCAATTATGATAGACACATTAAGAGGAAAAACAATAGAAGAGGCAAAGGACATTGTAAGAATATTTATTAACATGATAAAAAGAGAAACCACTGATGAGGAAGAACTAAAAAAATTAGAAGACGCAATTGCATTCAAAAATGTATCAAATATGCCAGCAAGGGTGAAATGTGCTTTGCTTGCGTGGCATACAATAGAGGAGATATTAGAGAAAAATGGAAAATAAAAAAATATTATTGGGAATGAGTGGAGGCGTAGATAGTTCAGTTTCGGCTCTA
>CANQES010000087.1 GCA_947595555.1 uncultured Clostridia bacterium
TGGTAGCGAAGGGGAGATTCGAACTCTCGACACTTCGGGTATGAACCGAATGCTCTAGCCAACTGAGCTACTTCGCCTTATTATGTAACGATACTTATTATAAATGCAGTTTTTACATTTGTCAAGATAAAAATACAGATTTTTTATTATTTGATTTTTACTCTTTTTCTTTATCATCTATATTTTTTTCTATTTTGATATTTATTGGCTTTTCTTTTAAAGCTTTTTGTGCACTTTCTTTTGCTTCTATTTTTATATTGCGTGCTAAATGAGATTTTACTTCTCCCGCTGTTGGTTTCATTATATTATCTGCAATTTTTAGTGCTTTCATTAAAGCTTTTTTTTCTTCGTCAGATGTATTTTCATCTTCTGAAATTTCTTCTTCTTGCGATAACTCCTCAGCATCAGGATTCCAAAATCTCTTCCACATGTCTAAAAATTTAGCTGCTTTTTCTCTATTTTCTTCTTTCACTATAACATTATTTTCAATTTCTTTTTTCATGTTTCACCTCAAAAATAAACTTACAGGATTATTATAACATAAAATTACTCAAAAATCAATATTTTTATAGAAGAAAAGAACACTTTTTAGAAATCAATCCTAAATAAGTGCTCTGTTTTTTATTAATCATCAAATAATAATTTTATTCCCCATAATCCAGATATTCCAACTAATGCATATACAATTCTTGAAATAACTGACATATCACCAAATAATGTTGCAACCAAATCAAAATTGAATATTCCAATTAATCCCCAATTTATAGCACCTATTATAATTAATACTAAAGCTATTTTATCAACTACTTTCATTCTTTTCCCTCCTTTTATTTTCTACTAAATAAATATCAATTTTTTAATATTATATGCTTTTTGTATAATTTTATACTTTTTATTGAACTTTTTTATTTTTTGTGATAATTTGTTATTCGAAGGGAATGATATTTATGATGAGAAGAAAACATAGAGGAAAAAGATTTGCTCAAAAAAACTTTAACCAGAAAAGTTTGTATTTTATTGGTTTTGGATTTTTTATTATTTTAATAATTTTTATTATTTTTTCTATTGTAATCAAACCATCTCCAGCAAAATCAATTGAAAAAACTTCAGATATGTCAAATGAAGATATGTCAAATGACATACCTCTAAATGTTGCTGAACAAAATACCACAGAAAGTGAAAATACCCAAAAAGAAGATGTTGAAAGAGATACAACCTTTACAATGACTGCTATTGGTGATGTTATGTGCCATAATACGCAATATTGGGACGCTTATGTTAAAGAAAGTGATGAGTACGATTTTTCTTATGTTTTTGAAGACATTTATCGTTATATTAAAATGTCCGATATTTCAATAGGAAGCTTGGAAACTAGTTTTGCTGGTAAAGAACGTGGATACAGTAATTACCCTACTTTCAACTCCCCTGATAATTTGGCCTATAGTTTGAAAAAAATCGGTTTAGATGTTTTGTCTACTGCTGGAAATCATTGTTTAGATATGGGATTCTCTGGACTTTCTAGAACTATTGATGTTCTTAATGATGCTGATATATCTCATTTGGGTACTTATAAAACTCAAGAGGATAGAGATAAAATTTTATTTAAATATGTTAAAGGAATTAAAATTGCCTTTGTTAATTATACATATGGTACTAATGGCATTCCTGTACCTGCTGGAAAAGATTTCTGTGTAAATTTAATTAATAAAGATTTAATGAAAAAAGATATTGAAAGTGCTAAATCTCAAAATGCAGATATTATAGTCGCTTGTATGCATTGGGGAACTGAATATAGAACTACAGCTAACAAAGAGCAAGAAGAACTAGCTGATTTTCTATTTAAAAATGGTGTAGATATTATTTTGGGAAATCATCCACATGTATTGGAACAAATGGAAAAAAAGAGTATCACTTTGGATGATGGAACTGTTAAAGATTGTTTTGTAATTTATGCTTTGGGTAATTTTATCTGTGATCAAAATGCCGAAAATACTAGAAACTCTATAATTTTAAATTTAAAAATAACAAAACACGTTGAAGGCAATATCACTATAGATAAGGTTAATTATACTCCTATTTATATGTATAAAGGAGCTTCTTCTAATCTTAGAAGAATGAAATTACTAGATATAGAAAAAACTATCTCTAATTTCGAGGATGGTTCTGATACTTCAATTGGACAAACTACATATAATTATTTAAAAACTCAACTAGAAAAGATTACAAGTATTGTTGGAGCAGAAATATAAATGAGGAATTGGGGACGGCCCCATATTCCTCATAATAACATGTCTTTTCTCTTTAACAACCACGTTACTAGTAATGTTAAAATTACAGATATTAGTATCATTACAACAAATCCATATGGACTGTGCTGGAATGGTAATCCTACATTCATCCCCCAGAAACTTGATATCATTGTTGGAACTGCTAGTACTATTGTTATTGATGTTAAGAATTTCATTACTCCATTTAGGTTGTTTGATATGATGGATGCATATGCATCCATTGTTCCATTTAAGATGTTGCTATATATTTGTGACATTTCTATCGCTTGTCTGTTTTCTGTAATGGCATCCTCTAATATTTCCTCGTCTTCTTCATATAGTTTTATAATTTTTCCTCTCATTGTTTTTTCCATTATTAGCTCATTTGATTTCAATGAAGTTGTAAAATATACTAATCCCTTTTCTAAACTTAGTAATTTTAATAACTCTTTATTTTTCATTGAGTTTTTTAATATGTATTCTGCAATTTCTGTTTCTTTATTTATTTGCTTTAGATAGCTTAAATAATAGGATGAGTTTAAATATAAAATTTGAAATATGAATCTTGTTTTTTTATAGGTTTGAAAGTTTTTGACTTTTTTCTTTTCAAAATCTTCTATTACTTTGTTTTTCTTTAGTGATACTGTTAAGAAATAGTCATCCCTTACTACTATCATTCCTAATGGCATTGTTGTATATATGTCATTGTCTTCATTTTTTTCTATTATTGGAACATCAACTATAAAAAGTACAGTATTGTCATCTTCTTCTTTATCAATTCTGGCCTTTTCCTCATAGTCTAATGAATCTCTTATAAAATCTTCTTGGATGTTAATACTTTCACAGACTTTTTTTATTTCAATTTCAGATGGATTTACTAAATCAATCCAAGCTCCTTTGCGAAACTCTTTAATTTCTTCAATTTCATTTGTGTCCATATTTGTGTTATATATTTTTAGCATATCCATCGCCTCCCTTTGTTTCTCTAATAATATTATTTTAGCTCTTTTTTTATTCTTTGTCAATTATTTAAAAATTGACAGGAGAAATTGGGGAGGAATTGGGGACGCCCCCATATTCCTTATTCTTTTGAAACTGTATTATTAAATTTATAATAAATTAATTTAAAAATGAGGATTATGGGGCCGTCCCCAATTCCTTCCCAATTCTTCCCCAATTTTTTTATTAAGTATTGACAATTGAATGTGTATTCAACTATAATATGAATAGAGAGGAGTGTTTTTATGTCTAAGAATGAATTTATTTGCGATTGTAACATTATTCATCAAGATTTAGTAGATATGACAATTAAAAATATGCCAGATAGTGATTTATTTAATAAATTAGCAGAATTTTTTAAGATTCTTCGGTGATACTACAAGAACTAAAATTCTCTTTGCTTTAGATCAAAATGAAATGTGTGTATGCGATATTGCTAATGTATTAAGTATGAGCAAATCTTCTATTTCACATCAATTGGGAACTTTAAGAAGAAGTGGTATTGTGAAATGCAGAAGAGAAGGGAAAGAAGTTTACTATATGTTAGATGATAATCATGTAAAACAATTATTTGAAGTAGGAATTGAACATATAGAACATAAAAAATAAAAACATGGAGGAAATTATGAGTAAAAAAATAATTCAAATTATAATTGCATTAATTCTATTTATTGTTTCTATTGTAATATCTTTTTCTAATCATTTGATTGCTAATATTCTTTTCTTTATTAGTTATTTAATTGTTGGATTAGAGGTTATTTGGGAAGCTATTGAAAATTTATTTAAAGGAAAATTTTTAGATGAAAATTTTCTAATGTCGATTGCCACATTAGGTGCTTTTGCTATTGGAGAGTTTCCAGAAGCTGTAGCAGTTATGCTGTTTTATCAAATTGGTGAATTCTTTCAAGACTACGCAGTTGATAAATCAAAAAAATCTATTGCTAGTTTAATGGAAATCAGACCTGATTTTGCTAATGTAAAACGTGGTAATGAAGTATTAAAAGTCAATCCAGAGGATGTTAAAATCGGTGAATTTATTTTAGTAAAACCTGGCGAAAAATTACCTTTAGACGGTACTGTTGTAGAAGGTACTTCAATGTTAGATACTTCTGCTATTACTGGCGAATCTGTTCCAAGAGAAGTTCATGTTGGAGATGATGTAATAAGTGGATGTCTTAATCAAAAAGGAGTATTAACTATAAAAGTAACAAAAGAATTTGCTAATTCTACTGTTAGTAAAATTTTAGATTTAGTTGAGAATGCTAGTAATAAAAAGTCAAAATCTGAAAACTTTATTAGCAAATTTGCTAAATATTATACACCCATAGTCGTATTTTTAGCTATTGCATTGGCCATCTTTCCACCACTTTTTTTCAAAAATACTACTTTTATAGATTGGGTGTATAGAGCATTAACATTTTTAGTTGTGTCTTGTCCTTGTGCTTTAGTCATCTCTATTCCTTTAGGCTTTTTTGGTGGAATTGGTGGCGCCTCTAAATTGGGAATTTTAATAAAGGGTAGTAATTACTTAGAGGCTTTATCTTCTATTGAAATTATCGCTTTTGATAAAACTGGAACTTTGACAGAAGGCATTTTTGAAGTGCAAAAAATAGAGGCATTTGGGATGTCTAAAGAAAATTTATTAAAATATGCAACACTTGCTGAAAGTTATTCTAATCACCCAATTTCCTTGTCACTTCAAAAAGCATATGGAATGAAAATAGAACAAAATTTGGTTACAAATGTTGAAGAATTATCTGGATTAGGTATCTCTGCAAAAGTGCTTGATGCAAATGTTTTAATTGGTAATGAAAAATTGATGAAAGATAAACAAATTTCTTTTTCAAAATGTGATGAATTAGGCACTATACTATATGTAGCTATCAATAATTCTTATTCTGGATATATAGTAATAGCTGATAAAATAAAAGCAGATAGCAAACAAACTATTGAATATTTAAAAAATAAATTTGTTAAGAAAACTGTTATGCTCACAGGTGACAAAAAAGCAGTGGGTGAAAGTGTCGCAAAGTCACTTGGTATTGATATTGTTTATACAGAATTACTCCCAAATGAAAAAGCTGAAAAACTAGATGAATTAATGAACAATAAAAGTTCGAACGGTAAATTAGCTTTTGTTGGCGATGGTATTAATGATGCTCCTGTTTTAGCTTTGGCAGATGTTGGTATTGCTATGGGGGCTTTAGGTTCTGATAGTGCAATTGAGG
>CANQES010000088.1 GCA_947595555.1 uncultured Clostridia bacterium
CCAGCAGGATAGCTTTCAGAATGTATATAAGAAATTTCTTTTAGCTTTAAAGACCCCTCTCTAGCAACAGCTTCATCAATACCTCTTCCTAAGAAGAAAATATCTTTTTCTTGATAAACTTTTTTTGAAAAATCTTTCACAACTTCTGACATTTTTAAAGTTTCATCTATTTTTTTAGGTAAATTCATAATATCAGCTTTTAACTGATTTACAGTAGTAGTATTTGTATCTAATATATCAGCAAAATAGATTGCAAGTAAAGTTATTAGCATAACTTGAGAAGTGTAAGCCTTAGTAGAAGCAACAGCTATTTCAGGTCCAGCATGTGTATATATAGAATAATCTGCTTCTCTTGTAATAGAACTTCCAATTACATTGCTTATAGCAATAGTTTTTGCACCGTTTTCCTTAGATAATTTTAAAGCGGCTATGGTATCAGCTGTTTCGCCTGACTGTGAAATAAAAATACATAAAGTTTTATCATCAACCAATGGATGTCTATACCTAAATTCAGAAGCAATATCTACTTCAGTAGGAATCTGACATAGCTTTTCAATTGCATTTTTTCCTACTAGACCCGCATGCATTGCCGTACCACATGCAACAATATATATTTTATTAATTGTAGATAAATATTCTTTGGTAAATTTTAGCTCGTCAAATTCGCATTTAGAAAATTCATTTAATTTTGAACCAATTGTTTCTCTAATAGCAGTTGGCTGTTCATAAATTTCTTTTAACATGAAATCTTCATAACCATCTTTTTCAGCACTAGAAGCATTCCATTCAATAGTTTGAGTAGTTTTATTTATAACATTTAAATTCATATCATAGAAACTAACATTATGTCTGGTTAAAACAGCAAATTCTAAATTATTTAATAAATAGAAGTTTCTAGTGAAAGAAAGAATAGCTGGAATGTCAGATGAAATATAGTTTTCAGTTTCTCCTTTTCCAATAACTAATGGGCTATCTTTTCTAACGACTATCATGTTATCTGGATAATCTTTGCAAATAACCTCTATTGCAAAACTTCCCTTTAAATCAGAACATGCATTTTTAACAGCTTTTAGAAAACGTAAATCACCTGCTTCTTTTTCATAATAATAATGTATTAAATTTGGGATAATTTCAGTATCTGTTTGAGAATAAAAAGTGTACCCATGGTCTATTAAAAATTTTTTTAGTTCATTGTAATTTTCAATTATACCATTATGAACTACACTAAAAGTTTTGCTAATGTCTAAATGAGGGTGAGCATTTTCTTTTGAAGGTTTTCCATGAGTTGCCCATCTTGTGTGAGCGATTCCAATGGTTCCTTCTAAATCATCGATTCCTTTTAATTGATATAAATTTTTGACTCTTCCTATGTCTTTCATAACAGAAAGACTGTCTTTTTCAATGGTTGAAATACCAGCTGAGTCATAGCCTCTGTATTCTAACCTGATTAGCCCGTTAATTAAGATAGGGCTTGCTTTTTGGTTTCCTATGTAACCTACAATTCCACACATTTTTAAATCCTCCTTTAATTTATATGGAATTGAAAGCATGCAAATAAAAGCTTAAATTTATTAATTTTTGTTACAATATTACTATTGCTTTTTTATTAATAATATGACCTTAAGCTAAAGCCACTAGAGCATCCGCCGAATTTTTCGATAACTCTAGACCTCGTCAACACTACTGTGTCCAGGCGCTATAATAATTTAAAAAATAAATTTGCATTTCTTTCAATTACTCTATTATATTACACCAAAATGCTAAAAGAAGCAAGTCTTTCAAAAATATTAATTAAATTTAAAATTAACTTCCCATACTCGGCAAAAGTATATTAGATATTAAAAGATGTATCGCTTGAATGTCGAGAAAAATAGAACTTGTTATTAAAAAATGAGGGATGTTCACGAGAAATAACTTATTTATCGATTTTTCATAAATTCTTTGGCTTCTTCCATAAGTAAAAGATAAATAAGTTATTTTCTTCGTGAAAGAGGCTCATTTTTTTAAGTTACAAGTTCTTTTTGAACGAAATGAACAAGATACATCTTTTAATATCTAATATACTTTTGCCGAGTACGGGAAAACGAATCTTAAAATTTAATTAAATAATTGAATTTATTACTCTTTTATTATATAATCTAGGCAGAGATAATTAGATTACTAAGTCAAACAGCAATATAAAAAGAAAGGTGTGTGATAAGCATGAAAAGTGTAGGAATAATTGTTGCAATGGACGAAGAAAGAGAAGCAATTATAAACATCATGAAAGACATAAAAATTGAGCAAATATACAACCTAAGATTTATGTCAGGAACAATACAAGGAAAAAACTGTATATTAGTAAAAAGCGGAATTGGCAAAGTAAACGCAGCAAGAACAACCCAAATTATGATAGACAAATTTGACATACAATACATCATCAACATAGGAGTAGGAGGTTCAATAAACAACTTACTAGACATAGGGGACATATTAATAGGAAAACAAGTGCTTCAACACGACTTTGATATCACAGCTTTTGGACATAGTAAAGGATATATTACAGGAGTAGGAGACAAAATTGCATGTGATAGAGGCTTAGTAAATGAATTTGAAAAAGTAATCAAATCAATACCAGAAAGAAGCTACAAAATAAAATTGGGAATAATTGCAACAGGAGATATCTTTTGCACGGAGACATGGATGAAAGACAAAATTCGTGCCAAATTTAACGCTGATGTGGTAGACATGGAATGTGCATCTATATCACAGGTATGCTACTTAGACAATATTCCATTTATTGCTATTAGAGGCATATCTGATACACCAAATGGAAAAAATGCAAAAACATTTGATGAAAATGTAAAATTGATATCAAAAAGATGTGCAACATTATTAAAAGAATTATTAACTAAGTAAAAGGATAGAAAAATGAAAAAAACAAAAAAAACAACCAACATTTTATTATTAATATTACTAATTTTATTTATTGCAATTATAATTTTTTATGTACTAATAGATGTAGAAGGCAATGTACCAAAATGGATGAATGACACATGCAAAATTAAAGAAGAAAATTACATGGAAAGAAAGATATTCATCATAGAAACAGCAAATGAAGAAAAAAAATCTGATACAAAAATATTATACTTTCATGGTGGATCATATATGGCAGAAGCGAGTGAAAGACATTGGGAATTCATAAAAAAGCTTGTTGAAGATACAGGAGTAACAGTAATTATGCCAGACTATCCATTAGCACCTAGATACAACTATAAAGACGTATTTAAAATGGTAGAGCCATTATATAAAGACATTATAAATAAAATTGACACAAATCAATTAATTATTATGGGAGATTCAGCAGGGGGAGGTCTTGGCTTAGCCTTAGAAGAAAAAATAGGAGAAAACGATTTGCCAATGCCTAGAGAGACAGTTCTAATTTCACCATGGTTAGATGTTAGATTAGAAAATCCAGACATAGATGAAGTACAAAAAAAGGATAAAATATTGAACAAAGACATACTTAAATTAGCGGGCATGTCATATGCGGGTAATGATGGAATAGACTCTTATTTAGTAAATCCAATAGAAGGAGATTTATCAAAACTTAAAAATGTAACCATTTTAATTGGTACTGATGATATTTTACATCCAGATGTTAAAAAATTAGCACAAAAAGATGATTTAATAGAAGTTAAAGAATATGAAGGTGCAGGGCATATTTGGATGATAGAAAAAAACAGTAGCCAAGAATTAATAGAAAATGGATACCAACAAATTTTAGAACTTATAAAATGAGGAGATAAAATTTAAATGAAACAAATGGGATTAACTAATGAAGAAGTAAAACAACGACAAGAAGAAGGTTTGGTAAATTATAATACAGATATACCAACAAAAAGTATAAAAAGGATATTATGGGATAATCTATTTACACTATTTAATTTTTTAAACTTATTTTTAGGAATTGCAATTTTTTTAGTAGGTTCTTATAAAAATATGCTATTTTTAGGTGTAATCATTATAAACACAGCAATTAGTATAATTCAGGAAATTCATGCTAAAAGAGTTGTAGACAAACTCTCAATCATGTCTAGTAATAAAGCAAGAGTAATTAGACATGGTGAAAGGCAAGATATACCAATTCACGAATTAGTATTAGATGATGTAGTGGAATTTTATACAGGAAACCAAATTGCTACAGATAGCATTATTTTAGAAGGAGAAGTAGAAGTAAACGAATCCATCATAACAGGTGAACCAAATAGCATATCAAAAAAACAAGGTGATACTATTTTATCAGGGAGCTACATTATAAGTGGTAAATGTATTGCAAAAGTAGAGCATATTGGAGAAGATAACTACACTGCTAAAATATCTAGTGGAGCAAAATATGTAAAAGATATAAATTCAGACATTATGACATCATTAAAAAGCATTATCAAAATCTTAACATTCACTATTATTCCTATTGGATTAGCATTATTTTATATACAATTAAATATAAAAGATGCCACTATGCAAGAAGCGGTAGTAAAGACAGTAGCAGCAGTTATAGGTATGATTCCAGAAGGATTAGTATTATTAACAAGTACAGTTCTAGCTGTTAGTGTTATTAGATTATCGAAGTCAAAAGTTTTAGTGCAAGAGCTTTATTGCATAGAAACACTAGCAAGAGTTGATACACTTTGTCTAGATAAAACAGGAACATTAACAGAAGATAGTATGGAAGTAAAAGATTTTGTACCTGTGAATATGTCAAAAGAAGAGATGAGTAATTTGTTAGCAAATTTTGCTAAAGCATCTGAAGATGAAAATAGTACAATAAAGGCAATTAGAGAATATTTTTCAAAAATAGATGATGAATGGACACCAACAAAAAAAGTTGCATTTTCTTCACAGAAAAAAATGTCTGCTATTACTTTCAAAGAAAAAGGAACTTACTTCTTAGGGGCACCAGAAATGGTAATAGAAAAAGAAAAGTTTTTACAATGTAAAGATACTATAGAAGGCTATGCTAAAGATTATAGAGTATTAGCTGTTACTCGTTCAAATGATGATATAAAAAATAGTGAATTAATAGGATATGTGTTAATATTAGATAAAATAAGAAAAGAAGCAAAACAGACATTAGAATATTTTAGAAAACAAGAAGTTGATATAAAAATTATATCAGGAGATAATCCAATAACTGTTTCTAAAATAGCAAAACAAGTTGGAATAGAAAACTATGAAAAATATATAGATATGTCATTAGTAGCAGATGAGGATATAGAAAAAGTAGCTTCAGAGTACATAATTTTTGGTAGAGTTTCACCAACTCAAAAAAAGAGTCTAATAGAAGGCTATGCTAAAGATTATAGAGTATTAGCTGTTACTCGTTCAAATGATG
>CANQES010000089.1 GCA_947595555.1 uncultured Clostridia bacterium
ACTGGAGGTATTGAACCCGATTCAGAAGATATAATATTATCACAAATGAGAGAGCAAGCTAATCTAGCAATTAGTATGTCAGATGTTATTTTATTTTTAACAGACATTAGGCAGGGAGTAACAGCAGCAGACAGAGACATTGCTTTAATGTTAAAAAAATCTGGAAAACCGATAGTGTTAGTATGCAATAAAGCAGATGTTTATGAAAAAGACAAAGAAGGCATTTATGAATTTTATAACTTAGGAATGGGAGATCCATATCCTATTTCAAGCACAAATGCAATAGGAATAGGAGATGTACTAGATAAAATATATGAAAGTTTTCCACCAAAAAAAGACGAAGATGAAGATGATAAAACTATAAAAGTAGCAGTCATTGGAAAGCCAAATGTAGGAAAATCATCGTTAATTAATAAAATCTTAGGAGAAAAAAGAGCTATTGTAAGTGATATAGCAGGGACTACTCGTGATGCAATTGATACTGAATTTGAAAACAAAAGTGGAAAATATGTGTTAATTGATACCGCAGGAATTAGAAGAAAAAACAAAGTAAAAGAATCAATTGAGAAATTCAGCATAATGAGAACATTATTAGCAATAGAAAGAGCTGATGTATGTTTAATGATGGTAGATGCGACAGAGCGGAATTACAGAGCAAGATGCTAAAATAGCAGGGGAGGCTCATGAAGCAGGCAAAGGCGTAATAATTGTAGTAAATAAGTGGGATGCAGTAGAAAAGGAAACAGGAACTCTAGAAAAATATAAAAAAGAAGTGCAAGAACAATTAAAATATTTGTCATATGCTCCTGTGCTATTTATATCAGCTAAAACTGGGCAGAGAGTAGACAAACTATTTGACTTAATAAATCATGTAGCAGAACAAAATGCTATGAGAGTTTCAACTTCTATTTTAAATCAAGTTATAAATGAAGCAATAGCAATTGTTCAGCCACCTACAGATAAAGGAAAGAGACTAAAAATATATTATGGCACACAAGCTTCGACAAAACCACCAACTTTTGTTATATTTGTTAATAATAAAGAGTTATTTCATTTTTCTTATGAAAGGTATCTAGTAAATCAAATTAGAAAAGAATTCGGATTGGAAGGAACGCCTGTGAGAATTATAGTTAGAGAAAAAAATGAAAAAGACATATAAAGGAGGAGATAAGAATGGTAGCAAATGTTATTATGGCGATTATTGCATATTGCATAGGAAGTGTAAATTTTTCAATTATAATTAGTAAAAAAATGGCAGGATTTGATGTAAGAGAAAAAGGAAGCGGAAATGCAGGAACTACAAATATGCTACGAAGTGTGGGGAAAAAAGCTGCTGCAATTACATTGGTATGCGATATTCTAAAAGGAATTGTAGCAATAATAATATCTATTATCATTGGACATATTGTTAAAGAAGCAAACAAAGAACTATTGCTTCAAATTGCTGGAGTGTCAGTCGTTTTAGGACATACCTTCCCAATATTCTTTGGATTTAAAGGAGGAAAAGGTGTAGCTACATCATTAGGAATTTTATTAATGAGCAATTGGAAAATAGGATTAATTTGTTTGGTATTTGCATTAGTATTAATGATACTAACAAGAATGGTATCATTAGGATCTTGTGCAGCAGCAGTATTATTTCCAGTATTAACATTGTTCATAAATGATAGTTATACTGTTTTAACAGATGGAAAAACAGGAAATGTTTACTTTATTTATAGTGTGATTTTAGCAGTAATAGTTTTATATAATCATAGAAGCAATATTAAAAGATTATTAAATGGTACAGAAAATAAAGTAAGTTTTAAAAAATAAATGCATATATTTAAACAAAGGAGACAAAGAATATGAGTAAAATTGCAATAATAGGAAGCGGAAGTTGGGGAGTAGCTTTAGCTACACATTTAACAAGATGTGGAAATGACATTAAAATATGGTCTTTTTCTGAAGAAGAAAAAAATTTAATTAACCAAGAAAGGAAGTGTAAATTTTTACCAGGTTTAGTTATAAATGAAAATATAATATGTTCAAATGATTTTGAAGAAACAATAGAAGGGACAGAATTTATTTTACATGTTACACCATCAAAATTCACAAGGGACATTTTTAAACAATATAAACAATATGTTGGTGATAGACCGATTATTATTTGCTCAAAAGGTTTTGAAAGAGAAACATTAAAAACATTAGATGAAGTTATTTTAGAAGAATTACCAACGGCGAAAATAGGAGTTTTATCAGGTCCGAGTCATGCAGAAGAAGTATCTATTGCTGTTCCAACAGTTTTAGTTATAGCATCTAAACACCAAGACATTTTAAATAAAATACAAGATACATTTATGTGTAGTGAAATGAGAATTTATACTTCTCAAGATGTTAAAGGTGTAGAGCTAGGAGGAGCATTAAAAAATATAATTGCATTTTGTGCTGGAGTAGCAGCAGGAATTGGGCTTGGAGATAATAGCTTTGCAGCTCTAATTACAAGAGGATTATCAGAGCTAACCAGATTAGGAGTAAAACTTGGAGGAGAAAAAGAAACGTTTTATGGTTTAAGTGGACTTGGAGATTTAATAGTAACATGTCTTAGCGAGCATAGCAGAAATAGAAAAGCAGGAAAGTTAATTGGACAAGGAAAATCATTAGAAGAAACTAAAAAAGAAGTAGGAATGGTTATAGAAAGTATTGACAATATAGAAGTAGCTCATGAGTTATGCAAAATAAATAATGTTGATATGCCAATTGTAGAAACAGTATATCAAGTCATTTACGAAAAATTAAATCCACAAGAAGCAGTAAAAAAATTAATGACAAGAGATAAAAAAAGTGAATAAATGTAATATAAAAATCAAATAATAAAAAAGAAGGAGAGATTATTATGGAATTTTTTGATAAATTAGGAAAGAAAGCGTCTGAAGCTTATAAAGTAACAGCAGATAAAACCGGAAAGTTAGCAAAGGAAACTAAACTTAAATTTAGAATAGGAGAGTTAAGAAATCAAATTAATGATATGTATGAAGAGATTGGTAAAAAGGTTTATGAAAAACATGTTAGAGAAGAAGAGATATGTATCAAAAAAGATTTAGAAGAACAATGTACAAAAATTGATGTTTTAAGTGATGAAATTGATAGCTTATTAAAAGAATGTTTAGATTTAAAAGATAAAAAACAATGTCAGCAATGTTATAAAGAAATTGATAAAGATGTAAAATTTTGTCCAAATTGTGGAGCAAAACAAACAGACGAACCAGCTAAAGAAGTTGAAGTATTGCAAAAATTGCAAAATATAGAAGTAGAAGAAGATAAAGAGACTGAAAAGGACATAGTAGAAAACCACTTAGAAGAAGACATAGAAGAAAAACAAAATGAAAAAGAAGAGAATAAAAAAGAGGATGATAATGAAAATGAAAAGACAGAATTAGAAAAGACGGTAGAAATAGAATCTAATGTTCAGCTAGAAGAAGAAGAGTATGATGAGGATTAATAAGGAAAACGCTCATACAAATATTTAATAATATTATTAGCATTTTCTTCTGCAACACGAATAAAAACATTTTTATCTAAACAAATCCACATACTAATATTATAATCATCACAATTATCAATAAAAGTACCAACAATATCTGCCAATTCAACTGGATTGGCATATTTTTTTGCCCAACTTAAATTATTTTCTATACCAAAATCAGTATTATAGAAATTAGTTAGAAATCTATTAATTTCACCATTATTTTGACTATATAAATGAACAGAAACTTGCATAAAAAATCTCCTAAAAATTCTTTTTATTAGTATAAAAAAATATAATAAAATTTATGCATAGAATAAAGTAAAACAAAAATGTAAATACTAGAAAAAATAGAAAATTAGGGGGGTTTAAATTTGAAAAAATTGAAAATAATTGGATACATTATTTTAATTATAATAGTAGCCATTTTATCACTAACTATTTATACTAATGCAAGCAAAAATGATGAAGAAGACATTAAGCAAAAGACACTTTCGGAAGTTAGGTATGTAGAAGAAAAATTGGCAAGTTTATGTAATAAAATGAATAATATACAAGTCAAAAATTATAAAGTAATAACATCAGAACTATCTAGAAAAACAACAGAAAAATTATCTGAAAATAGCTCATCAGAAAGCAGTTCATCACAAGAAAATTCATCAGGAGGTGGAAGCTCATCAGGTGGAGGAAGTTCATCAGAAGGAAGTTCGTCAGGAGGAAGTTCGTCAGAAAGTAGTTCATCAGGAGGTGAAAGTGGTCAAAATCAAGAAGACATGCAAAAATTCGAATTACAATCTAATGGAGTTCTAACAAATAGTGATGAGATAGATTGGAACACAATAAAAATGGAAATTGAAAATTTATATACTTCAATTCCATCTATTACGATGGATTTATATCAGACTAAAATTAACCAAGCAGATATTTTAGCATTTAATAATCAATTTGATAATTTAACTTCTGTTGTAAAAGATGATCAAAAAGAGTCAACTTTGCAAGAATTAACTAAAGTATATGACTATTTGCCTAAATTCTTAAAAGCATCTGAACAAGAAGAATTATATACCACAATAATTGAAACCAAAAATAATATTATAAAAGCTTATTCAAAATTAGATAGTGATAATTGGGAAGAGATGTCAAATGATGTAAAAAATGCAATCAACTCATATTCTAAGTTATTGACTAATACATCAATCCCTAAGGAAAAGCAATATAACATTAATAAAATTTATGTAATGTTGAATGAATTACAAAATGCAGTCAATTTACAAGATGCAACAGTTTTTCTAGTAAAATATAAAAATTTAGTAGAAGAATTTGGTAATATATGACATCTTGACAAATAAATTTATGATAGATATAATTATCTAAAGATAAAAGAGAAAGAAGGGATAAAATGGAAAAATCAAAAGTTTATTTTATAAAGGAGATAAATCCAGAAAACCTAATTAAAATTTATGAAGCTATGGGAAAAGAATTAACAGGAAGAGTAGCAGTTAAAATTTCAACAGGAGAGCCAGGAGGTCATAATTTCTTAAATCCAAACTTGATTAAAAATCTAGTAAATAAGTTAAATGGAACAATAGTAGAATGTAATACAGCATATGCCGGTAGAAGAAATACAACAGAAGAACATTGGAAAGCAATTAAAGAGCATGGTTTTATGGACATAGCCAAAGTTGATATAATGGATGAAGAAGGAGATATGCCAATACCAGTAAAAAATGGTATCCATTTGAAAGAAAATTATGTAGGGGCGCATTTAGCCAACTATGACTCTATGCTTA
>CANQES010000090.1 GCA_947595555.1 uncultured Clostridia bacterium
GGATATACCTGTTCCCATTCCGAACACAGAAGTCAAGCCTAAATGTGCCGAAGATACTTGTGGGTTACCCTGCTGGGAAAATAGGTTGTTGCTAGATTTTTTTATTTATAATAAAAAAGTTAGAAATTAGAATATAAAAGTTTGTTATATTTTAATTTCTAATTTTTTTGCACTTTTTTATATAATATGGTAAAATAAAAAAGAAAAGAAAGGAGAGATAAGTATGCCAAAAATTGAAACAAAAAATTATCTTACAAGGTTAGGAATAAAATATGAAGATTTAGAAACAAAATTATTAAATCTAACAGATGAAGAAGTAGAAGATAGCTATATTGATAAATTAGTGGACATCTATGTTGAATTAAAGGGGGCTAAAGAAAATGATGAGATAAAAGATGACATATACAATTTGTTAGCTAAGGGACATTCAAAAGTAAAAATAATTATATTGGAAAATAAAATAGATGAATTGAGCGAAATGTCAGGAAAAGAAAGAGATAAAGATATTTTAATTGGAATGTATAAAATGTCTTATGAAGCATTAAAAACAGAAGAAAAAAGAAAACAATATGCCAAAACTCTACAAAAACAAAAACCATTTAATCAAGATTTATTAGAGTTAATCAAGAAAAATGGAGGACATCCAGATACTGAACTAGAGACCAAGCAATTTTTTAAAGGAAATATTCCAAGTAAATTAGCAGAATTAAACGACAAACCTGATTATTCAGTAGAATATGAAGATGGAGACATTGTATTATTTCACAGAGGTTCATTTGTTTTTGATAATGGACAATTTATGGACAAAACAAACAAATACCTTATTTGTGTAAAAAGTTTATTAGGAGATCATATAGGAATATCATATGATTTTTATGGAGATGTAAAAATCATTGAAATGAAAAATCCACGGATATAAAGCAGCATTACTAAAAGCAATTAATCAAATTATGTTAGACAAAGAAACATTTTTAGGTTCAATTGAAAGAGATGAAAAAGGTTATCACATAATGAAAGATATGTCACAAAAATTAGCAATTTTAAAATATGAGCAACAACAAGAACAACAAAGAAACAAACAAAGAGAAGGAAGATAATATGTCAAAAATAACATGGAAACCAGGAACATTTTTATATCCATTGCCAGCTGTAATGGTAAGTTGTGGAACAATGGAAAAATCAAACATTATAACAGTTGCTTGGACAGGTATTTTAAATACAAATCCAGCAACTGTATATATTTCTGTTAGACCAACTCGATATTCTTATAATTTAATAAAAGAAAGTGGAGAATTTGTTATAAATTTGACTACAAAAAATTTAGTAAGAGCAACTGATTGGTGTGGAGTAAAATCAGGTGCAAAAGTAGATAAATTCAAAGAAATGAATTTACACAAAGAAAAAGCAAAATTTGTAAAATGTCCAATGATAAAAGAAAGTCCAGTTTCAATAGAATGTAGGGTAAGAGATATACAAGAATTAGGTTCACATCATATGTTTATAGCAGATGTACTGGCAATTAATGCTGATGATAAATACATTGATGAAAAAGGGGCTTTTGATATTTCAAAATGTGATTTAATAGCTTATTCTAATGGACATTATTATTCATTAGGAAAAAAACTTGGAAAATTTGGATTTTCCGTTCAAAAAAAAAGAAAAAAATAAGCAAAATCCATTGACAGAACAGGAAAAAAGTGGTACAATATTCAAGCGTATAATTATTACGGATGTACGCTCACATCGTTTCAAAAAAGTAATGTTAAAAAATACGGAGGTGTTATTAATATGGCAGCAAAAGGACCAAGAGAAAATATAACATTAGAATGTACAGAATGTAAAAGAAGAAATTACATGACTTCAAAAAATAAGAGAAATAATACAGATAGATTAGAAATCGTTAAGTATTGTAAATTCTGCAAAAAACGTACGACGCACAAAGAAACTAAATAGTGAATGAGCTATTTTAAGGAGGAAATAAAATGGCTAAAAAAGAAGCAAAAAAAGAAAATAACAAAAACAAAAAAAGCTTTTTCAAAGACTTTAAAGCTGAATTAAAAAAAGTAAGTTGGCCAACGCCAAAACAATTAGTAAATAATACCATAGCCGTTGTAACAATTGTAATTATAACAGCAGTAATTGTTTTTGTATTAGACGTTATATTTGACACACTAAACAAACAAGGAGTTGAAAGAATAAAAGCTGTAGTAGAAACAACTGACGAAAATACAACAGAAGAAAACGCAACAACAGACGAGACATCTGAAAGCAATACTACAGAAGGAGAAGAATCAACAGAAACAAACAACACAACTGATGATAATACAACAGAAAACTCTAATGAAAACTCAACAGAAAATAGTGTAGAAAATAACACAACAAATGAAGCAGAATAATGTAAAATAAAAGGAGGCTAATAGAAATGTCTCAAAAAGATTACGATAATGTAGCTAGATGGTATGTAGTACACACATATTCAGGCTATGAAAACAAGGTAAAAGCAGACCTTGAAAAAACAGTAAAAAATAGAGAATTAGAAGATTTCTTTTTTGACATCATAGTACCAATGGAAGAACAAATTGAAATCAAAGATGGGCAAAGAAAAACAAATCTAAAAAAGGTTTTTCCAGGATATGTATTAATCAAAATGATTGTAACTGAAGAATCTTGGTACATTGTAAGAAATACAAGAGGAGTTACTGGATTTGTAGGATCAGGAACAGACCCAATTCCATTAACTGAAGAAGAAATTAGAAACATGGGATTTGAAGACATTCCAGTCAATGTAGATTATGATGTAAATGAACAAGTTCAAGTTATGAATGGACCATTTGAAGGATTTGTAGGTACAGTTCAAGAAATCAATAAAGAAAAGCATAAAGTAAAAGTTCTAGTATCTATGTTTGGAAGAGAAACTCCAGTAGAATTAGAATTTTCACAAGTACAAAAAATAAAATAGGGAGGTGCCATTAAAATGGCAGAAAAGGAAATATCAAATATTATTAAATTACAAATTGAAGCAGGAAAAGCAACACCAGCTCCACCAGTAGGACCAGCATTAGGTTCAAGTGGTGTAAACATTATGCAATTTGTAAAAGAATTCAATGATAGAACAGCAAACCAACCAGGAATGATTATACCAGTAGTAATTACTGTATATCAAGACAAATCATTTGAATTCATTACAAAAGTACCACCAGTAGCAGTATTAATTAAAAAAGCAATAAAAATTGAAAAAGGTTCAGGAAAGCCAAACATGGAGAAGGTTGCAAAAATAACAAAAGCACAAGTAAAAGACATTGCAGAACAAAAAATGCCAGACCTAAATGCAGCTAGCCTTGAAACAGCAATGAGCATGGTAGAAGGAACTGCTAGGTCAATGGGTGTAGTTGTTACAGAATAAAAAATATAATTGGGAGAGCTAAGCTCGTTTGAACCAAAGGAGGTAAAAAAATGAAAATATCAAAAAGATACGCAGAAAGCGTAAAATTAATTGACAAGACAAAAGAATACGAAGCTAAAGAAGCTTTAGAATTAATCGAAAAAATGCCAAAACCAAAATTTGATGAAACAGTTGAATTACATGTAAAATTAGGAGTAGATTCTAAACATGCAGACCAACAAGTTAGAGGTACAGTAGTACTTCCACATGGTACTGGTAAAACACAAAGAGTATTAGTATTTGCAAAAGGACCAAAGGCAGAAGAAGCAGAAAAAGCAGGAGCTGACTTTGTTGGAGCGGAAGAATTAATACCAAAAATTCAAAATGATAACTGGTTTGATTATGATGTTATCGTTGCAACACCAGATATGATGGGTGTTGTTGGAAGATTAGGTAAAGTATTAGGACCAAAAGGATTAATGCCAAACCCTAAATCAGGAACAGTTACTATGGATGTAACAAAAGCTATCAATGAAATCAAATCTGGTAAAGTAGAATATCGTTTAGACAAAACAAACATTATTCACTTAGGATTTGGAAAAGTTTCATTTGGAAGTGAAAAATTATTAGAAAATTATGAAACTGTTATGAATGCAATTATAAAAGCTAAACCAGCAGCTGCAAAGGGACAATACATTAAGAGTATAGCTGTAGCTACTACAATGGGACCTGGAATTTATATCAGTCAAAAATAATAAATAGAAAACCAAAGACAGTAGGCAAAAGTAAGTCCTACCGAGGTTATCAAAGAAAACGTGTATTTACTATGCACTCTTTGTACCATCGGAGGACAAAGAGTGTTATTTATTTTTATAAATAAAAAGCAATTTTTAGGAGGTGAAAAATGAATGGCAAGTGAAAAAATACTTAACCAAAAGAAAGAAGAAGTAAAAAAATTAGCTGAACAAATGAAAGAAGCTAAATTAATACTTTTAACAGATTATAGAGGAATTAATGTAACAGATGACACAACATTAAGAAAAGATTTAAGACATGTAGGAGCTCAATATACTATCATAAAAAACAATATTACAAGAAGAGCATTAAGTGAATGTGGTATAGAAGGTTTAGAAGACAAACTAGAAGGACCAACAGGGGTTGTTATCAGTTTAGAAGATTATTTAGAAGCATCTAAGGTAATTTATAATTTTAGCAAAGATAATGACTACTATACAATTAAAGGTGGAGTAATTGAAGGTAAAGTTATGACAGCAGATGAAATCATAACATTAGCAAAATTACCATCAAGAGAGACTTTACTATCTATGCTTGCAGGTGCATTACTTGGCAATATTTCAAAAGTTGCTGTTGCATTGGAAGAAGTTAGAAAACAAAAAGAAGCAAATGGTGAAAAAGCAGAAGTAGCTGAACCAGCAAATGCTTAAATAAAAAAATAAAATTAGAGTGGTGAACTTAACTCACTAGAAAGAGGAGGATTTTAAAATGGAAAAAATAGAAAAATTAATTGAAGAAATCGACGCTTTAACAGTTGTTGAATTAGCAGACTTAGTTAAAGCTATCGAAGAAAAATATGGAGTATCTGCAGTAGCAGCAGCTGCACCAGCAGCTGGAGGAGCAGCAGCAGGAGCTGCAGCAGAAGAAAAAACATCATTTGATGTAGTTTTAGCAGAAGCAGGAGATCAAAAAATCAAAGTTATCAAAGTAGTTAGAGATGCTACAGGATTAGGATTAAAAGAAGCTAAAGACTTAGTAGATGGAGCACCAAAAACAGTTAAAGAAGGAGTTTCTAAAGAAGAAGCTGAAGACTTAAAAGCTAAATTTGCTGAAGTTGGAGCAGTTGTAGAATTAAAATAA
>CANQES010000091.1 GCA_947595555.1 uncultured Clostridia bacterium
TTACCACTTGCATTTGCAGTGTTTGTAAAATTTGGAAGGGGGTAACAAATGAAAGTTTTATTTGCTGTAAGTAATGAGGAAATATCAGAGGCAATTGTAAAAAAATATCAAAGGGAGTATAAACAGATTATTTCTTACAAAAATGTATATTACTTCAATGCAATATTAAAAGAATTACAAAAAGATAAAACCTATGATAGAATAGTAATAAGTGAAGATTTAGAGACATTTACACATTCACAATATGACCAAATTGACAAATTTATTTTTGATAAATTAGATAGTATAAGTGATGAAGCATCTAACACAAGAGGAAATGATATTCCTATTATTTTAATATGTTCAGATAGAAGAACAAAATCAGAAGACATGCTAGTAAAATTATTTGGTATAGGAGTTTATAATGCTATCATAGGAAACGATAGAAGTGTAGACGAAGTATGTCAATTAATTAACAGACCACGAGTAAAGAAAGAAGCAAAAGCATATTATAAAATAGATACAGAAGAAGTAAAATATAAGTCTGAAAATGAAAATGATGTTAGTGAGATGGAAATTCAAAACATCGTAGCACACTATAAAAGATTAGGAAAAAATGAAGATAGATATATTGATAGCTTTAATAACATAGCTGCTCAGTACAATGACACACAATTAAGAATAATTTCAAAATTTTTACCACTAAATGTACGAGCTGTATTAGAAGAAAAATCACCAAAATATCAACAAGTAATGTCTTTTAATAATAGTGTATCTGATGCATTGCGCAAAAGCAAGGCTGAAAAAGAAGAAGAAAATGGACCAAGTCAAGTATTATTAAAATCAAAAAATAGAGAAGCCATAATGTCAAGACCAGTTGTAATACCATCTGCAGTAAATATGAATGGAATGAAGAAACTAGCAAAACATAAACAAAATACAGAAACAGAAGAAGTAGAAACTCAAGACTTAGAAGCACAAGTAGCACCACAAACAGTTAATCAAGAATCTATTATAGAAGAATTTAATAATTTGTATGAAACAGAAGAGGAAAAAACTATAGTAGCAGAGCCAGTAAAAAAAGGAAGAGGAAGACCAAGAAAAAATCCAGTTCCAACTGTTACCAGTGATGTACCACAAGTAAAAAGAGGAAGAGGAAGGCCAAAAAAGAATCCAGTTATAGAACCAGACATAGAAGATAGCAATATGTTACCAGGAATAGAAACAAAAGAAGAATCAGAGGAAAATTATTTGCCAGGATTGAATGAGCCAGATATAGAAGAAAATATTTTACCAGGGATGAATGGCGAGGAGCTAGAAGAAACAGTTTTACCAGGAATAGACGAACAAGAAGAAAATGAAGATGTATTTGAACCTCAAGCACCATTTCAACAAACTACTTCTCAATATGGAACTGAGCCAAAATTTCAACAACCAACGTATCAATATACAACAGAAATAGCTTCAACAGATGAAATAGATATATCAAATTTATTAACACCAGATAAAAAAATAGTTACATTTGTAGGAACAAGTAAAAATGGAACATCATTTATAGTAAATAATATTGCAGAATTAATGTCATCAATTGGAATCAACACAGCAATATTAGACACAACACAAAACAGAAACTCTTATTATATATATACTAAAAATGAAGAAGAACTAAGAGGAATTGCAACACATAGTATAGAAGGACTAGCAAAAGGAGAAGCAAAAGGAATAAAAGTAAATCAAAACCTTACAGTCTATACATCTTTACCAAATGAAAATGATTATATTTATCAAGTTGGATCTATTTTACAAACACTATTAAAAAACTATTCTTTAATTCTAATAGATACAGATTTTGAAACACCAATAGATTACTTTAAAAATTCACAAGAAACGTATTTGGTACAAACTATGGACATTTTAACAATACAGCCACTAACAGCATTTTTGAAAGAATTAAAAATGAAAAACATCTTAGATGAAAGAAAATTAAGAATAGTATTAAATAAAGTGGTAAAAATAAGAGGAATCAAAGATTCAACAATTATTGGAGGAATGGCATTTTACAATGACCCATCTATGTCTTTTATGACAGAATTATTTGATAGAGATAGAATTAAATATGTGACAATACCATTTGAAGAAGAAACATATATCAAATACTTAGAAGGTATTATAAATTGTGAAATTTCATTAAAAGGATATTCAAAAATATTCATGCAAACATTAAGGGAATTAGGTAATATGATTTATCCAATTATAGCAACAACACCTAAAAGCTATCAACCACCATTAGCCAATAATATGCGGAGGGAATAATTTTTCTTCAAGCATGAATAACACATTAGGCAAAATGAAAAGAAGTTATTAGAACAAGATAGGAGGGAAAACAACGTGATAATAGCAGTTGTAGTAATTCTAGTGTTAATTGTAATGGGACTAGTTATATACAATGTAACCATTCACAAAAAAATACAGAAGTTTAAAAATATGAATCAAAAAATCACCAATTTATATGTTGTACAAGATTTTATGAATGCAATAGGAGAAACATCAAGCGTTGAAGAAAAAATAAAGAAAATTAATGATATTATGATTGAAAGATATGAAATCAAATATTCAACAATAGTAGTATTTGATGGAGCAGAATATCAAGTTAAAGCATCTAATGTAGACCAAAAACACTGGAATGCATTAAAAGCTTTACAAAATATAGATATGTTTAAAGATAGCATACAGTCTGCAACACCAAAATATGTAACAGTAAATAATGAAAATGAAAAACTTCCTTATCAAGAAATGGAATTTGGAAGAGCAAAATCAGCAATATTTTTCCCTCTTTACATTGATAATGTTTACATCGGATATTGGATTATAGAAAGTGGAACGCCACATGATTTTGACAATGTTGATACTACTGTATTAGAAGTAATTAAAGAAAATATAGTATCAGTATTAAAAACTGTTGTACATCAGAAAACGTTAGAATCTATTGTTAGAAAAGATTTATTTACAGGATTATATTCAGAAGAATATTTATATGGTGAAGGAAAGAAAACAATAGACCAATACACTTTATCTACTATATGCATGTTTAAAATAATCAATCTTCAAGACATAAACAAAAGGTATTGTAGAGAATTAGGAAATAAAGTAGTTACTGAAGTTAGTAAATATATAAAAGATAGTATTTCTTCAGAATATATATTTGTACGCTATATGGGACCTAAATTTGTTGTAGCATTTTCAGGAGTAGAAGCTAATGGAGTAGCAGACTTTTTAAACGAAATAAAAGAAAAAATAGAAGAAATGGAAATAGAACTAACAGAGCAAGAAAGACAGGAATTAGGATTAGAAGTTAAATTAAAATCAAACAAAAAAGAAACAAAAACAATAGAAGCCAAAGAAATTGCAAAGCCAAAATTAAATTTTGTAATTTCATCTTATTACAAAGGTACAGGTTTAGAAGAAGTTTTAAAAAAACTAGAAGAATATCTAGATTATGCAGACCCTAAAGAAAGTGATATAACTAACATATAGAGTAGTACATAAAAAGGAGGATTTAAGGTATGGAATTTGATAAAACAATGCATTTTGAAGTGGAACGCGAAAAAAATATAAAAAGTAGAGAAATTTTAAAGGAAGTACATGAAGCATTGGTAGAAAAGGGATATAACCCAATAAATCAAATAGTAGGTTATATTTTATCTGGTGATCCAACTTATATCACAAGTCACAAAGATGCAAGAAACAAAATAAGAACTATTGAAAGAGACGAATTATTAGAAAAAATGGTAAAGAATTATATAGGATTAGATGAAGAATAGATGAGGATATTAGGAATTGATTATGGAGAAGCAAGAGTAGGAATTGCTATAACTGATGCTTTGAATTTAACAGCACAAGGGTTAGAAACAATTCAAAGAAATGGAACAGATAAGACAATATTAAAAAGACTAGATGACATTATGGAAAAATATGACATAGAGACTATAGTAGTTGGCATGCCATTAAACATGAATGGAACAATATCAGAAAGAGCAAAAATAACTCAAGAGTTTATCCATAAATTAAAATGTAAATACAATAAAATAAAAATAGACACAATAGATGAAAGATTAACAACAGTAGAAGCTCATAAAACAATGAATTTTTTAGACATCAATAAGAATAAAAAGAAAAATATAGTAGATACTATATCTGCAGTCTATATTTTGGAAACATATTTAAATAAATTAAAAAATTCATTGCAAAATAATTTAAAATAGTTTATTATATTTAATATAATAAAATGAAAGGAGAAAAATAATGGAAGAAAACTTTGAAGATGAAGAATTAGACAATCTTGTAATACTAAATGATGAAGATGGAAATGAAGTAAAATTTGAATTTTTGGATTTAGTTGAATTGGATAATGAGGAATATGTAGTATTATTACCTATTTCAGAAGAAGGAGAAGAAGAGGAAGGAGAGGTAGTAATATTAAAAGTAGAAGATGCTGATGATGATGCAGAAGAAGAATCATATGTAAGCATTGAAGATGAAGAAATATTAAACAAAGTATTTGACATATTCAAAGAAAAATTCAAAGATGATTTTGATTTTGTAGATTAAATATCAAAGAGTGGGATAGTACTAAAAATCCCACTCTCTAACATGTAGTAAAAGAGGAGGAAAAACTAATGAGAAATCTATCAACATGGATATTAGTCATGTTTATGGCAATGTTTTGGGTGCTTAGAATTATTATTGCAGTATGTCATGAATTAGGAGAAGACTTTGCAGGTATTGCACCATTTAATCAAACTATGGAAATTATTTTATTATTTGTTGTATTACTATGTATGCTATTAATAGTAAAAAGAAAAATAATAGGTGCATTAATTTATCTAGTAGCTTATGGAATGTATTTTGGAACTGACTTAACGACAGGAATTACAACTTTAATGTCAGTTGAACCTGACATTAATTTATCCACAGCAGGAACATATTTAGGTACATTTATTTCATTGATAGGAGTTGCGCTTCCATTAGCTGTACTCTTTGACTTATTATTAGATAAAAATAGAAAGGCCAATCCCAAAGATAAAAAAACAGATTGGTTTTATAAAAATGAACAGTTCGATAGAAAAATGGATGATAGAGCAGATAAAAATAATTATAGAAC
>CANQES010000092.1 GCA_947595555.1 uncultured Clostridia bacterium
GGTATGAAAAACTAACTTCATACCATCTCTTTTCACATATTGGACTTCAGATTCATCAATAATAGTATTTTTATTATCAATCTTAATATACTTTTTAGTTACTTCATTAGCATCTTTAAATAACCTATGGATAGTATCTTCTAATCTATCCATAGTAATAGGCTTAGGCAAATAGTCAAAAGTCTTATATTTATATGCAACCATAGCATATTCCAAATGACCAGTAGTAAAGATTAGATAAGCATTATTTTTTCTTTTTCTAATTTCTTCAGCCAAATCTAAACCACTTTTACTAGACTTCAAATTAATATCTAACATTAAAACATCGGCTGAATTGTTATCAATATATTTTAAAATATCATCTGCATTATCACATTTATAAACAACAGAAGCATCATAATTATTCTTAGTAAATATGGATTCCAGCATTTTTTCTAATTTATCAAGAATGTTTAAATTATCATCACAAATGACGAAGCTTAACATATATTATCTCCTTAAAAAAAAATATGGAAACAAGGTTTTTGACAAAAATCGCCAAATAACCTTAAATTCCCAAACATAATAACAATATAATCTAAAAAATTCGACTTGTCAATAGTAATTTACAAAATTATCCAATTTATTAGAATAATTCGTATCACTAAGGTACACGAATAAAATGATAAATATTATAGCGATTAAAGAACTGACAAATTCTAACTACTAATTTGAATAATAATGAATCATAATAAAATTCAGTCTGAACAGTAACAAAAAATAAAAACTTAAATTACAAAAAATGTTGAAGAAATAAAAAAGTTATTATATAATACGAAGTAGAAGAAAGTAATAATGATAATAATACACTAGAAAGGAAAGTATAAATATGGAAAAAAGTTTCAGCGCGAGCTACAAACAAGCAGGAGTAGATGTAACAGCAGGATATCAATCAGTAGAATTAATCAAAGAAGCAGTAAAAAGCACATATAACGAAGGAGTTATATCGGATTTAGGAGGCTTTGGAGGATTGTATGCATTAGATACTAAAGATATAAAAGAACCGATTTTAGTTTCAGGTACAGATGGAGTAGGTACCAAATTAAAATTGGCTTTTTTAATGGATAAACATGATACAATAGGTCAAGACTGTGTAGCAATGTGTGTAAATGATATCATATGTTGTGGAGCAAAGCCATTATTCTTTTTAGACTATATGGCATTAGGAAAAAATGTACCAGAAGTAGTAGCAACAATAATAAAAGGAGTTGCAGACGGATGTAAAATGTCTGAGTGTAGCCTTGTTGGAGGAGAAACAGCAGAGATGCCAGGATTTTATAAACAAGGAGAATATGATTTAGCAGGATTTTCTGTTGGAGTTGTAGAAAAAAGCAAAATTATAGACAGTCAAACAATTGACATTGGAGACCAAGTAATTGGAATAGCATCTTCAGGAGTACATTCAAACGGATTTTCACTTGTGAGAAAAATTTTTGATGTAAATGAAGAAAATTTGAACAAATATTATGAAGAATTAGGAATGACGTTAGGAGAATGTTTATTAACTCCAACTAAAATTTATGTGAAAGCAATACTAAATTTACTAGAAAAAGTACAAGTAAAAGGAATATCACACATTACGGGTGGAGGATTTTACGAAAATATGCCAAGAATGTTAAGAGAAGGAGTTGCACTAAAAATCAAGAAAGACTCCTATCCAATTTTACCAATTTTTAAGTTAATTCAAAAAGTAGGACATATTCCAGAAAGAGATATGTACAACACATTTAACATGGGAATAGGAATGTCAATTATAGTAAAAAAAGAGGAAACAGAAAAAGCCATTAAAATATTAGAAGAGCAAGGAGAAAAAGCTTATTTAATCGGAGAAGTAGTAGAAGGAAATAAAGATATAGAAATAAAATAGGAGGGTTTTTATGGGAGTAAAAAGAATTTATGTTAAAAAGAAAGATGGCTTTAACATAGAGGCTAAAGAACTATTGGAAGATGTTCAAGAAAATTTAGGAATAAAAACATTAAAAAATATTATCGTCTTAAATAGATATGATGTAGAAAAAATTACAGACGAAGCATTTGAAAAAGCTAAGAAAACTGTTTTTTCAGAACCACAAGTAGATGAATATTATGTGGAAAACTATCCATTTAATCAAGAAGAATATGTATTTGGAGTTGAATTTTTACCAGGACAATTTGATCAAAGAGCAAATGCACTAGAAGAATGTTTACAAATTATAGCAGGAGGAGAAAGACCAACAGCAAAATCTGCTAAAATTTATATTTTGCAGGGTGACATACAAAAAGAAGACATTGAAAAAATCAAAAATTATATGATAAACAGAGTAGACTCAAGAGAATGTTCTTTACAAAAGCCAGAAAATTTAGAGCAAAAAGTGGATATCCCAGAAGATGTAGCAGTTGTAGAAGGTTTTACTAAGATGACTCAACAGGATTCAGAAAAATTCTATCAAAAGTATGGATTTGCTATGGATTTTGCTGATTTGCAATTTTGTCAAAACTATTTCAAAGAAGTAGAAAAAAGAGATCCAACTATGACAGAAATGAAAGTGATTGATACTTATTGGTCAGACCATTGTAGGCATACTACTTTCCTAACGACATTAGAGGTATTAGATATAAAGTGGGATTTATTGCAAAAAGTTTACCAAGATTATTTAAAAGCAAGAGATGCAGTTTATGAAAATAGAAAAGCTAAAGATATATGTTTAATGGATGTAGCCACAATTGCTGTAAAAGAATTGAAAAAAGCTGGATATTTAAAAGAATTAGATGAATCTGAAGAAATCAATGCATGTAGTATTAAAGCAGACATTTTAGTAGATGGAAAACCAGAAGAATATTTAATTATGTTTAAAAATGAAACTCACAATCATCCAACTGAAATTGAGCCATTTGGAGGTGCTGCTACATGTTTAGGTGGAGCAATTCGTGACCCACTATCAGGAAGAGTGTATGTATATCAAGCCATGAGAGTAACAGGATGTGGAGACCCAAGAAAAACTGTAGAAGAAACTTTACAAAACAAATTGCCACAGAGAAAGCTAACAAATGAAGCTGCAAGAGGATACAGTTCTTATGGAAATCAAATAGGGTTAGCAACTGGTCAAGTTGCAGAAATTTATCATGATGGATATGTAGCAAAACGTATGGAAATTGGTGCCTTAGTAGGAGCAGCACCAAAGGAAAATGTTGTTAGAAAAAGACCAATTTCGGGAGATAAAGTAATACTACTAGGAGGAAGAACAGGAAGAGATGGCTGTGGAGGAGCAACAGGTTCTTCAAAAGCTCATACAAGTGAATCTTTAACAACATGTGGGGCAGAAGTGCAAAAAGGAAATGCACCAGAAGAAAGAAAAGTACAGAGATTATTTAGAAATAGAGAAGTTACAAAGCTAATAAAAAGATGTAATGATTTTGGAGCAGGTGGAGTTTCAGTTGCTATTGGTGAGTTAGCAGATGGACTAGTTATTAACCTAGACAAGGTTCCTAAAAAATATGAAGGATTAGATGGAACAGAACTAGCTATTTCAGAATCTCAAGAAAGAATGGCAGTAGTAGTAGCTAAAGAAGATGCAGATAAATTTATTGCATTTGCCGAAAAAGAAAATATAGAAGCAACAATAGTAGCAGAAGTAGTAGAAGAACCAAGAATAAAAATGTACTGGCGAGGAAAAGTAATTGTTGATATGTCAAGAGAATTTTTAAACACCAATGGGGATGTAAAAAATGAAAAAGTACAGATTACAAAGCCAGATATAGAAAAATCTTATTTCAAGAAAGAAAAAGTAGAAGACATCAAATCAAAATGGGAGCAAACTATAAGTAGTTTAAATTGTTGTTCTCAAAAAGGATTAGTAGAGCGTTTTGATAGTAGTATTGGAGCAAATACTGTTATCATGCCATTTGGAGGAAAATATCAATTAACACCAGCACAAGGAATGGTTGCGAGAATTCCAACACTAAAAGGATATACAAATAGTGGAACAATAATGACATATGGTTATAATCCTTATTTAGCAAGTTGGAGTCCATTCCATGGAGCAGTTTATGCAATTATTGAATCTGTTTCTAAATATGTGGCACTTGGAGGAGATTACAAAAAGGCCTATTTAACATTACAAGAATATTTTGAAAAATTAAGACATGACCCTACTCGTTGGGGCAAGCCATTTGCAGCTTTATTAGGAGCATATTATGTACAAAAAGAATTAAAAATAGGAGCAATTGGTGGAAAAGACAGTATGTCAGGTTCTTATAATGAATTAGATGTGCCACCAACATTAGTTTCTTTCTGTATTGGAGAAACAGATATAACGAAAGTAGTATCAAACGAGTTTAAACAGACTAATTCAAAGGTAGTCTTTTTGCAAACAAAAATGGGACAAGAAGATATTTTGGATATGGATGACTTAAAGGAAAATTATGATATCATTCATCAATTAATAGAACAAGGTAAGGTTTTATCAGTAAGCACTGTTACACATGGGGGAATAGCAGATGTTATCACAAAAAGCAGTATAGGAAATAAAATAGGATTTAAATTTGCTAATAATGTACCAGATTTATTCTATCCATATTACGGTTCTTATGTTCTTGAACTAAAAGAAGAAGTTGAAAATGAAAAATTGCAAGAATTAGGAACTACTATAGCGGATGCGAAAATAATAGTAGATGATAAAATATCTTTTGACATTGATGATTTGATTGATAAATGGGAAGCACCATTAGAAAAGGTATTTCCAACTAAAGTAAAAACAGAGCAAAAACAAGCAAAAAATATACTAAGCAACAAAACTTGTAGTATTACGCGTAAAATGCCAATTACTAGACCAAGGATATTTATACCTGTTTTTCCGGGAACTAACTGTGAATACGATGTAGCAAAAGCTTTTGAAGATGCAGGAGGGATAACAAGTACAGTTGTATTTAAAAATTTAAAGCCACAAAATATCCAAGAATCAATAGAATTATTTGCTAGGGACATAGAAAAATCACAAATTATTATGATACCGGGAGGGTTTAG
>CANQES010000093.1 GCA_947595555.1 uncultured Clostridia bacterium
GCCAAAATCTTTAATCCCCTTGGCTGATAAAGTTTTTATTGGTCCTGCTGAAACAGCATTCACACGAATTCCTTCTCTTCCTAAATTTTCTGACATATATCTAACACTAGCTTCTAAAGCAGCTTTTGCAACTCCCATAACATTGTAACTATCAATAACCTTTGTAGAGCCATGATAAGTAAGTGTTACTAAACTTGCATTTTCGTTCAACATATCTAATTCTTTTGCTATTCTAGCAATTAGTACAAAAGAATAGCTACTTACATCACAAGCATGAGAAAATCCTTCTTTACTTGTGTAAATAAAATCATTATGTAAGTCTTCTGTATTAGCATGAGCAATAGCATGTACAATACCATCTATTTTTCCATTTTCTTCTTTTATTTTAGTAAACACATTTTTAACCAATTCATCTTCAGAAGCACCATCTAATACATAAGCTTTACTTCCTTTGAACTCTGATATTAACTCTTCTATTTTATCTTTATTTTCTTCACCCATATATGTAAAAATAAGCTTTGCGCCATTTTCATAAGCAGATTTAGCAACACCAAAAGCTATACTCCACTTATTTCTAATCCCCATAATTAAAATTTTCTTTCCTTCTAATAACATATTAATTCCTCCTCTTTCAATTTAATAATTAAAATTATAATACTTTAAATTCTCCCATATGTCTAAACTTTTGGTATCTATCTTCCACTAAATCTTCTGGTGTCATATCATTTAGTTCTTCTATTGCATTAACAATTTCTTTCTTTAAAGTTTTAGCAGTTTTTATGAAACTTTCTTCTACGTCTCCTTTAGGTTCTTTAATAATTTTATCAATTACTTTTAATTCATATAAGTCCTTAGCTGTTAATTTCATTCTTTCTGCTGCCTCTTTAGTCCTTGAAGAATCTTTCCATAAAATACTAGCATATCCCTCTGGTGATAAAATTGAATAAATTGCATTTTCTAACATGAATACTTTATTTCCAACTCCCAATGCTAAAGCACCTCCACTAGAACCTTCACCAATTATAATAGCTATTACAGGTACTTTTAATTTAGCAAGTCCTAGCATTGAGCTTGCAATCGCCTCTCCGTTGTCCTCTTTCTTCTGCTCCAATTCCTGGATATGCTCCTTTAGTATCAATAAAAGTAATAACTGGTCTTTTAAACTTTTCTGCTTGCCCGCATAAATCGAATTCCTTTTCTATAAGCTTCTGGGTTTGGCATACCAAAGTTTCTTTCAATATTTTCTTTCGTTGTTCTTCCTTTTTGTTCTGCAATTACAGTATAATTTTGATTTTTAATTTTTGCTAAGCCACATACAATTGATGGATCATCTCTAAAATGTCTATCTCCATGTAATTCTATAAAGTCGTCAAAAATAATATCAATGTAATCTAAAGCCGTTTTTCTTTTAGGATGTCTTGCTATTTCAACTTTTTCCCACGCAGTTAACTCGCTCATTAATATTCCTCCTAAGTCATTATTTATGAAATTGAATTAATTGATATAGTGTTTCTTTTAAATCTTTTCTTTCTACTATCTTATCAATAAAACCATGTTCTAACAAAAATTCTGCTGTTTGAAAACCTTCTGGTAATTTTTCTCCGATTGTTTGTTCTATTACTCTTTGACCTGCAAATCCTATCATGGCTCCTGGCTCTGCTAATATAATGTCTGCAAGGCTAGCAAAGGATGCTGTTACCCCTCCATACGTCGGATCTGTTAGGACAGACATATACAATAATCCAGCTTCGTTCAACTTATTTATTGCTACTGTTGTTTTTGCCATTTGCATAAGTGATATTATCCCTTCTTGCATTCTAGCACCACCAGAAACACAGAAAATAATTAATGGTAATCTTAATTCAATTGCTCTTTCTATGGCATATGTAATTTTTTCTCCTACTACAACTCCCATGCTCCCCATCAAAAATCCACTATCCATTACACAAATTACTACTTCTTCACCTTTGATTTTTCCTTTGCCACAACTAACTGCTTCTTGAATTCCTGTTTTTTCTCTTAATTGTTTTATTTTCTTTGGATAGTCTTCCAATTCTAGTGGGTTTGTTGTATCGATGTCTAAATCAAATCTTTGATATGTACCTTTATCAATAATGCTTTCTAATCTTTTATTAATATGCATTCTAAAATAAGCACCACAATTTGGACAAATTCCACTATTTTCTCTCACTGCTTCTTTATATAATATTTCTTTGCATTTATCACACTTTACCCATTTGCCAACTTGTATATCTACCTTATTTTCCGTTCTTTTGGCTGTTGTTTCCCTTTTTTTTATTTTATCTACAATCATACTTAAAGTCCCTTTCAATAAAAGATGTATCAAAGTTTCCACGAATAAAGTTAGGATGTCTTATAATGTCAAATAAAAAGTCTATATTCGTATCTACTCCTTCAATTACGGTTTCTTCTAAAGCTCTTTTCATTTTACTAATAGCTTCATTTCTGTTATCTCCATGTGTAATAATCTTAGCAATCATAGAATCATAATTTGGTGGTATAGTGTACCCTTCATAAATTGCTGTATCTATCCTAACTCCATTTCCACCCGGTAAATTTAGCCCTGTAATCGTCCCTGGACATGGCATAAATCTTTTACTTGGGTTTTCTGCATTAATCCTACATTCTATACTATGTCCTCTAAATTCTACATCTTTTTGCTTGATTTTCAGTGTTTCACCAGCTGCAATTCGAATTTGAGCTTTTACAATATCAATTCCAGTTCTTTCCTCAGTAATTGGATGTTCTACTTGAATTCTTGTATTCATCTCCATAAAATAGAAATTTTTATCACTATCAACTAAAAATTCAATTGTTCCACAGCTAGTATATCCTGCCACCTTAGCTGCTTTAATAGCTGCTTCTCCCATTTTATTTCTTAATTTATCATCTATAGCAGTTGAAGGTGTTTCTTCAATTATTTTTTGATTTTTACGTTGAATAGAACAGTCTCTTTCTCCTAAATGTATTATATTTCCTTGCTCATCAGCCAAAATTTGAATTTCTACATGTCTTGGATTTCTAATAAATTTCTCTATATATATTTCGTCATCATTAAAAGAAAGCTTTGCTTCTTGTTTTACAATATTATAATTGTTTTCTAATTCTTCTGGTGCATTTACTATACGAATTCCTTTTCCGCCCCCACCAGCTGCCGCTTTTAGCATAACAGGATATCCAATGTCACTTGCTATTTTTATTGCATCTTTTAAACCTTTTACACTTCCTTCAGAACCTGGTATAACTGGAACACCTGCTGATGTCATCAATTCTTTAGCATTTGATTTATTTCCCAATAATTCAATTACTTTATAAGATGGTCCTATAAATTTTATATTTGATTCTTCACATATTTTAGCAAATTGGCTATTTTCTGATAAAAATCCAAAACCAGGATGAATGCTGTCAGCTTTTGTTATATTAGCAGCCTCAATAATATTCTTAATATTTAAATAGCTTTTTCCGTGGATTTGCCGGTCCAATACAAATTGCTTCATCTGCCAAACGAGTATGAATTGCATCTTTATCTGCTTCCGAATATACAGCAACAGTTTTCATATTCATTTCTTTACAAGCTCTTATTATACGAACTGCAATGTCTCCTCGATTTGCAATCAAAATCTTATTCATCTCTACCGTCCTTTCTTATCTCAAAACTTTATACTATCGCAAATGTTAATTCTCCTTTTGCTACCACCTTATCATCGACTGTAGCAATTGCTTCGCCAATTCCAATTGGTCCTTTTTGTTTAATAATCTTAACTTCTAATTTTAATTTATCTCCAGGTACAACCATTTTTTTAAACTTCATTTTGTCAACTCCACCAAATAATGCATTTTTACCTTTATTTTCTTCTACACTTAAAATTGCTATTGCTCCTGTTTGTGCTAAGCTTTCGGTAATTAACACTCCTGGCATAATTGGATTACCCGGAAAATGTCCCTTAAAATACCACTCTTCTTCATTGACATATTTATAAGCTGTCGCACTTTCTCCTGGTTTATACTCCTCTACTTCATCTATCATGAGAAAAGGTTCTCTCTGTGGGATAATCTCTTTTATTTGTTCTTTATTCAACATATGTCCTTCTTTCTAACCAATTATAAATAATGGTTTTCCGTATTCTACAGTATCTTCATCCTGTACCAAAATATCTTTTATTTCACCATCAATGTCAGATTCGATTTCATTCATTAGTTTCATTGCTTCTATGATGCATAATACATCACCTTTTTTTACTTTTTGACCAATTTTCACATAAGGTTCACTATTAGGAGATGGCTTACTATAGAAAGTTCCTACCATAGGAGATTTTACAACCTTATTTTCATGCTCAATATCTAATTTTTCTTTTGGTGGTTTTACATCTTCTTTTATCACATTTTCAATATCTCCAACTCGCTTTTCTTCCTTTTTCATTCTAATCTTAGTGCCATCTGGAAAATCAATTGACATGTCTGTTAATTTAGATTTTTCCATATCTTCCATTAATTGTTTAATCTTCTCATATTCCATTTTCTTTCCTCCTATTCATACTTTTTCAAAATTATACATCCATTGTGTCCACCGAATCCTAAGGAATTTGACATTACTATATTTACTGTTGCTTTTCTTGGTTCGTTTGGTACAATATCTAAATCGCATTCCTCATCTTTTACTTTGTAATTAATTGTTGGTGGTACAACTTGATCTTGAATTGCTTTTGTGCAAAGAATAGCCTCCACACCACCTGCTGCTCCCAACAAATGTCCTACATTCCCTTTGGTCGAACTTACCATTACACTCTTACTAGCTTCACCTAATGCTGTTTTTATTGCCATTGTCTCGCATGAATCATTTAGGTGTGTTGATGTACCATGTGCATTAATATAGTCTATATCTTCTGGTTTTATATTAGCATCTTCGATTGCTCTTTTAATTGCTCTTGCTCCACCTTCTCCTTCTGGTGCTGGTGAAGTAATATGATAAGCATCAGAACTAGCTCCATATCCAATTACTTCTGCATATATCTTAG
>CANQES010000094.1 GCA_947595555.1 uncultured Clostridia bacterium
AAGCATATGACATATTGGCTGAAACTACAGTATTACAAGGAATATGTGGAAGGATATGTCCACATAAAAAACAATGCCAAGGTTCTTGCGTCAGAGGAATAAAGGGAGAGCCGGTTTCTATTGGAGAACTAGAAGCATATGCATTTGATTCAGTTTATGATGAAGATGATAGCTTGTTAAAATGTTATGAAGATGAAATGAAAAAAAATAAAAGAAATCTAAAAGTAGCAGTAGTAGGCGGAGGACCAACAGGTTTAACAGCGAGTGCTTTTTTAGCAAGAAATGGAATACAAGTAACTATATATGAGAAGTATGATTATTTAGGAGGACTATTAGTACATGGAATTCCAGAATTTAGATTAGCAAGAGAAGTAGTACAAAAAACTGTAGATAAGATTTTAGCTTTAGGAATTCAAGTAAAATACAATCAAGAATTAGGAAAAAATTTACTTTTATCTGATTTAGAAAAAGAATATGATGCAGTATTTTTAAGTATTGGTGCAAACCGTTCTAGTCAAATGGGAGTAGAAGGAGAAGAACTTGAAGGTGTAATTGGTGGAAATGAGCTTTTGGAACATAAATTACATCCTAATTATGAGGGCAAAACAGTAGCTATTGTTGGTGGAGGAAACGTAGCCATGGACTGTGCAAGAACTATAAAACGTTTGGGAGCGAAGCAAGTTAAAGTAATTTATCGTAGAGCAAGAGAGCAGATGCCAGCAGAAGACAAAGAAATTGAAGAAGCAATGAAAGAAGGAATCGAGTTTTTATTTCAAAATAATATAGTTAAAATAATTGGAAAAGATAAAGTTGAGAAAGTAGAATTGATAAAAACTAAGTTGGTTCAAAAAGAAAATGATACAAGACTAGTGCCAGTAAATATAGAGAATAGTAATTATGAGATAGATGTTGATTATATAATTATGTCACTAGGTTCAAAAGTAGAACCATATGTAAAAGAATTGGGGCTAGAAACCAATCAATGGGGAAACATCAAAATCAATGAAGAATATCAAACATCTCGACCAAAAATATATGCAGGTGGAGATTTAGCAGGAGTAAGATCAACGGTTGCATGGGCTGCATATTCTGGAAGAGAAGCGGCTAAAAATATTGTTGAAAAATTATCCCAAAAGTGAAAATTTGAGGAATTGGAAAGGAAGGCGAGAGGAATTGGGGCCGTCCCCAATTCCTCTCGCATCCCTCCCCAATTCCTTCCCAATTCTTATTCATATATTTTAACCTATAAAAATATACATTAAAAGAAAAACAAATTAGGAGGCACGATTATGCAAAAAATAAAATATGGAATAATTGGAAGTTTAATCATTGCAATTTTTTCGTTAAGCATAATATCTATGAATGAAAAAGAAAAAAGCATTGTAACAAATGCAGATACAACAAGTAATAAAAAAATAGGATGGGGAATAAAAAGAAACAACAATCATGAACAACCAGATGTAGGAAATGCTAATAAAAAGATTTTAGAAGAAAACAATGGAATTTGTTTAGGAAACAAAGACGAAAAAAGTATTTACTTAACATTTGATGAGGGATATGAAGCGGGATATACGGAACAAATTTTAAATACGTTAAAAGAAAATGATGTAACAGCAACATTCTTTATCACAGCACACTATGTTAATACACAACCAGAATTAGTAAAAAAAATGATAAGTGAGGGGCATATTGTAGGAAATCATATTCCATTGACATTAATGACACTAATTTAAAAACTAATGAACAATAATATTACAAAAATATTACATTTATGTTGATTTCTTTACTTTTATTGTAAGTAGAATATTTTTTTGCTATAATTAATACAAAAGATATAGGAAGTGCCAGATATGAAGAAAGTTAAAAAAAATTATAATATATGTAAAAAAATAATTTTCTTAATATTAATAATATGTATAATATATATAAATATTAATACACTAACAGTAGTTTTTGCAAAATCAAATGAAACTTCAAATGTTATACAAACACAAGAAAGCGAAAATATTATACGCATTGCAGACCAAAGTACAGTAGATGATTATAAGAAAAATATCAATATTCAAGGAGGACGATATAACGGAAGAGTATGGGCTGACAAATCAGTTTATGCAAATAATGGAAATGGACAAGTTACTTTAGATAATAAGTTTAATATAGAGTATGATGATGATTTTTTAACAGTTTTTTCAGCTTTAGGGTCAAGTCAATCAGTAGAAAAAATGATTGCATCAGATGTTTCAATTATTATGGATGTTTCTGGTTCTATGGGATCTGATGTTATAGACGGACTTGAACATACTGATGAACAAACACGTATAGCACATTCAAGAATCCAGGCAACAGTTACAGCTGTTAATAAAGCAATAGATACATTAATGAAAGATAATGAAAATAATAGAATTTGTATAGTAACCTATGGTGGTACAGCATATACACTTATGGAATTAGGACATTATACAAAAGAAGAAAATAATGGAGAATATATTACAGTTGAAGATTTTAAAGCTTATGATGAAAGAAATTATAAAACTAAGGGCTCATGTGCTTATACTCTTCGTGTAAAAGCAATGAAAAATGGAGAAAATTATGAAAGAAGTATAAGAAATAATTATACAAATAATATTTCAAAAGAAAAAATAGATACCATAGATGCATTGGTAGGATACAATACAAATATGCAAGCAGGAATATATCAAGGTTTTAAAGAATTATATGAAAATGTGGATAATAATGTTGTACATTTTCCAACAGCAATTATTATGACAGATGGGGGATCAAACTATGCGTTAAAAAACAGTGAAGGCGATATTACAGGAGACGAATGGTATAATGTCCCAATTACAAATTCTCTTGAAAATTATAATTCTAAGTACAAAAAATATCGTGCTGAAACAAATGAAATATCGAAAGGTGGAAAAGAAACCATATTAGATATTTTAATGACAGCTTCTTATATGAAAGCAAAAGTACAAAAAAAATATGAAGAACAATTTAATAAATCTGATATTATTAACTATCAAGATGCAATGAGCTTTAAAATACATACTATAAGTACTGATACAGCAGAAATGTTTGATTTAGAAGAAACAAAATGGCAAGTACCAAGAATATACTCAACTCTTGATCCAAAAAACTATTTTAAACAAGATTTATCTGAAGTAACATGGGAATTTAAACAAGACAGCATAGATGCATATGAACTTTGGAAACAATGGCAAGCATCTCCGACAGGTGTTTCTTCAACTTTTGAGGATGCTGATAAAAAGAAAATAAATTTTAAAATAAACAAGTTAAAAGAAGATAATGAGATTACAAATGAAGACATTATTGAAAACATTAATTATAATGATTCTTTTAGAAATATTACATCAGAGAGTATAGAAATGGCCTTAACTGAAATTATTATTACTACAGCATTTAATCCAATAGGAGATAGTAAAAATGATGCTAATGAAACTAATGCTTTGTCATATGTAGATCCTATAGGAAAGTATATGGAAATAAAAGAAGTAAAAAAACTATTATTGTTTGGTAAAGAATATAACATCATCAAAGATGAAGAACCTGTTATAGAAAATGTCAATGGAAATGATGTATTGAAACAATATTATAAGGCTGTAGATTCAAACAATGATGATTTAGAAATAACAAATCCTAGTTATGAAAAACGAACTAAATTCAAATTAAGTGATATAAAAATTTGGAAAGAAATTACTAATGATACAGGAGAAAAAGATTCGGAGGAAAAATTGCATATAACTGTTCCTAGTAATGCAATACCAATTCACTTAAATAAAATAAAGCTTGATGGATTAAATAATGTAAAAGGATATGAAACAAATGAAAATACAGATTTTGCATTACCAATCAGAGTAGTATATACTACAGGAATAAGTAATGAAATAATCAATAAAAATACAAAAAAAGCAGATATAACAAAATTATCAACAAAATATTTTACAGAAAATAAAGTGGAAATAGAAGAAGAAGGAAAAAACAAAATATATACATATTTCTATTCTAATTATTATGATGGAGAAATGCAGAATAAAGAAACCAACGAAAAATATGGTAATGCAGTAATAACATTTACACCATCTTTATACAATAGATTTTACATATTTCAAAAAAATTTAATTATTTATCAAAATTCTAGTGGTGGAGATGATAAAGGAGAAGGCGAATTAGCAGAAACAGGAGGAGAAGTAATTTTATCAGATCCAGTAACAGATTTAAGTAAAATAGATCCAAATATGACATACTATTTTGCAATAGACTATTATGTACCAGAAGAAAAAAGTGATGGAACAAAAGGAAGATACGTACAGTATGCTACATCACATAAAGGAGCAGATTTTTTTGGAACAAAAGGTGAAAGTTATTTAACATATTATAGTACTGAAAAAAATCAGGAAGTAGATAGCAAAGGTGAAAATATTGTTGTAGCAACTAAAAAAGGAACTAAAAGAATAGGAAATTTAGAATATTTATCTGATAAAAAAGAAAATAATACTACAAACACAGCAGATTTCTATTATGCACCATCTTATGGAAGCATTGATGAAATTGGAACATATAGTATTGTTTCATATTTAGGCAACAATGGAAGATTAGCAATACCAACAGGATTTGGCTCAGTGAAATTAATAAAAGAAGATGAAAATAATAATATGCTAGAAGGAGCAACATTTGGATTATATGCAAAAGAAAATATAGAATTAAATGGATATGTATTTTATGAAAAAGAAGAAGAAATAGAAAGAAAAACTACAGGCAAAGATGGAATAATCGAGTTTGAAAATTTATATTTAGGCAAATATGAAATAAAAGAACTAGAAGCACCAGAGGGATATAATTTACTTGAAGAAAAAGTAAACTTTGAGGTGACTAACGAAAGTTTAGAACATGAATTTACAATAGAAAATACTAAAAAAATAGTAGAAGAAGATCCACCTAAGGATGATCCAGAAAAAGAAGATCCACCTAAGGATGATCCAGAAAAAGAAGATCCACCTAAG
>CANQES010000095.1 GCA_947595555.1 uncultured Clostridia bacterium
TTTTGGATGTCTCATTGCTATAATATCACTATATGCTCCTACCGCTCTAATTGTATCTGCTACACTTTCTCCTTTGGATACAGAGCTAGATGATGCTTCTGAAAATCCAATTACTTTTCCTCCTAATGCTAACATCGCTGATTCAAAGCTAAGTCTTGTTCTTGTACTTGGTTCAAAAAATAAAGTAGCTAGTTGTTTACCATCACATTTATGAGAATATTTCTCTTTATTACTGATGATATCCTTAGCTACTTTGATTAGTTCATCAATTTCTTCCATTGATAAATCTCTAATATCAATTACGTGTTTCATTTTTCCACCCTTTCTTTAAAATTTTACTGTATATATTTTTATCAGAAAAAGTGGTTTCTTGTCAAGTATTTTCGATTTTTTATATAAATTTTTAATAAATTGCTACACGTGCTGTGCTAGCTTCGTCAGCACCATACAATGAAGATGCATCTCTTCGATTATAAACAGGAGTCACGTTACCAGCTAAATTAAAGCATCCACCTCTACGATTATTAAAAGTACGAGAAGTAGGACTATTTTTTTCCAAAGTCCATTCCCATAGGTTTCCTGCTAAATCATATATATTCATTTTACTTGCATAATCTGATGCACCTGTAGTTAATATAGTCGTTACTGTTTTTTTATCTTTTATATCAGTCCATTTTGATGTGCTTACGTTTGCTGAAGCATTTTGTTTTGCGTTATTACTTGTTATTATTAAGTTATTGTTAGAATAATTTCCCCAATTGGTACTATCTGCTTTTATATCATTTTCTTTTGTATTTATATCCATCTCTAAAAACTTACATACTAAATCCCATTGTATTCCAAATAATAAGCTACTTGTTTTATTTGAATCGACTACCATTTTGCTGGCTAATTGTTGAGCTTGAGCTATTGTAATATAACTATATTGTATTTGATCCTTTTGACTTACTGCTGTATGTGTTATTCCTGTCGTTCCATTTCTTGTCTCATTACTTTGTGTTGCTTCTTTATCTCCCATTTCATATCTACTTATCCAAAATCCGCCATTCGTATATACACTAGACAACATCTTATTATATAATTCATTGTATTTATCAGCACTATCTATTCCGCATCCTTCATAATATGAATCTTCAAACCCTTCTTGTCTATATGTATTTACATATTCTATTAAATCTGCTTCTATATTTTTATAGTCTTTCTCATCTGTTGCTGTTTTATATATTGATTTTGGTACTTGTATCCATACCCATTCATTGTTTTGTTTATCTTTTGCCACTAATCCTTCATCAATAGTATTTTGCCCTGATGTTTCACATACACAAAAATCTTTAGGAATATATATTGCATCTCCGTTTTTATCCTTGTAGATTCCTTCCTCATCATAGTATGGTGACCACTTTTCCCTGTCTAAATACATAGCCGATTTATTGTCACTTTCGTTTCTATAATATCCTTTATAAGAATTTACGCTTTTAATAAAATCATTTATATTTGTTTGTTTACTTTCACTTGTATAAGTTGCAATTCCTTCTGGAATACTATCTATTTTATCAGTAACTTGTATCCATTTATATGTTTGGCTATTATCATTGCTTTTAATTATTATCTCATTTTCTTGTGTTTCATAATAATAAAATCCATCTGGTATTTTGATATTGTTAACATATCTAAAATCTACTGCTTCTTTATCTACATCTTCTTTTGTGTAATTAGTGTACATTACTTTATCATTTATCTTGATTCCTTCTACATAAAAAATATTGTGACTTGCTTCATTAATAATATATAAATCTTTATATTCATTAGCGCGACTTGCATTATCTTTTACTATATCAAAATCTCTTCCATAGTTTAAAGTCAAATTATCTATAGCAGATAAATCAATAACAAAAAAATCTCCTGTATCAATTGTATTACTAATAACTCCTGCATCTTTAATAGCACCAATATTTGTAAATTTTATATTAGCAGGAATTTGACCATTTTGTGCATAATAATCTGAAATTTTGTCTTTTAATATTTCAATATCGCTTTCCATATTTTTTACATTTTTTATACTTACATTATCTTTTATATTATAAATAATAGTATTCGCAAGCATCATTATTATAATAATTGTAATTGTTAAAGATATTAAAGTAATTCCTTTTGCATTTTTTATTTTACCTTTTATCATTTGCACTCTCCTTACTTATTATCTATAATATAGTGTACTATTTATTTCATTTTATTTCAATACTTTTTTCAAGCAAATTGTAAATTTTATTTCTTTTTTCATAAATCCTATCTTCTCTTATAAAAATTATCCAAAGTAATATAGACATAAAAAATATAGCAATATTTTCTAATAGATATACAGCTATACTTGCAATAAAAGTAACAATGATAAGCGTAATAAACGAACATCTATTAGTATATTTTTCAGCCTTTACTTTACCAAATAAAATATGTAAAATGCTTTTCATAACTCTACCACCATCTAATGGGTAAATTGGCAATAAATTAAATAAAAACAATAATATATTTGCATAAATAGACATTAATGTTAATACGATATTCAGTTTTAACTGTGTAATAATTAAAATAATAATTATATTTGTAATTGGTCCTGCCAAAGCTACTAATATCTTTTTCATTTCTAATTGATTGCCATTTTTAATTTTTTTATTATAATCATTTGGAGTTAATTGAAAAGATATTGCAACGCCATAAGGCATTATTTCCATTTTTTCTGGCTTCATTCCTAACATAATACCTGCTAGCAAATGTCCTAATTCATGCAAAATAGCAAAAAACATTATCATTCCATATATTTGTATTTGTTTTGTAAAATAAAATAAGATGACAAAAATAAAAATCTTTAAATCAATTCTAAATCGCATTAAAATCCTCCTCTATAAATCTAAAATTGTTTGTGGATCTACTGTTTTTTCTGACATTCTAATTTCAAAATGTAGATGTGGTCCGTGTTGAATTTCCAGTAGAACCAACCTCTGCGATTTCTTGTCCTTGTGTTATTTTGTCTCCTTGTTTTACATACAAATTATTACAATGAGCATAAATAATACTTACCTCGCCAATTTGTATTTTCAAGTGTTTTCCGTAATCTCCTTCTTCTGAAGATAATACTACTTCACCATCAGTAGCTGATTTTATTTTTGTTCCTAAATCTGCTGCTATATCTATTCCCGTATGATTTTTAGGAATGTTTGCATTTGATGTCTCTCTTTGACCATATTTTGAAGTAATTACACCTTCTATTGGTTTAATAAATGTTGTTGTATTTTTTATATTCATAATATTAATTTGCTCTTGTGATAAATTTTCTACGCTTTGTTCATCTAATGTATTATCTGTCATTTCTTGTGTTGGTTGTTCTGTTTGCTCTTCTGTTATGTCCTCTGCTCCTCCAATTGCTTCATCGTTTGATGTTTCATCTGGTTGTTTTTGCATAAAACCTGTAATTTGATTTTTTATATTTTCATATATCTCTATAAAATTAGTATCATATGACAATATATCATTTGCTTTTTGAATAAAATCCTTAGAAAAAATATACTCATTATTTTGCACAGTGTAAATGAATAAATAAATAGCAATGCAAATTGCTATTTGTATAAGCATTTTTCGAATTAACTTAATATCCTTTTTTTCATTAACAGTTACCTTTGCAACATGTCCTGTCTCTCCCCTTTTTCTCCTTTCATAGATTTCTTCTGCTCGTCTTATTTTTTCTTCTACCGTTAATACTCTTTCCATAAAAACACCTCTTCCTTTGTTATCTTTTCGATTGTTTATTAATCTTTATGATAAAGAAAGAGGTTTTATTCATTATTTTAAAATTAATAATATAGCTTGTATAATAATGATAAAACTAGATAAATAGGCATATTTTTTTAGTCTTATATATTTATGATTATTTTTCATTTTTTTGATATCTTTTTCTTTGCTATTATTCTCTAGCTTAGATATATAATTTGATATCAACATTTCAGCTTCTTTTAAAATGTAATCTTTTTCTTTTTTTCCTGTTTCCATTTTTTCAATGTTGTTTTTTTTATCTATTTTTTCTAGTTTTTTTACTTTTTTGCTAGACTTTAAGATGACAATTGCTTCTTCCACCAAGTTAGATGGCAAATTTTTTAAAATTAACATATTTTTCATATTACTGGTCTCCATTGGCAACCTCCTTGATATTATGCTTTTCTATTTAAAGTTTTTCCATTTTTTTCAAGGTTATACACAAAAAATAATGTTAGTACTGTAAAATTTATAATAGCAATTATAATCACTTTTATAATCAAATCCATTATTGGCATAATTGGAACAATATTGAACCACCATCCAAATTGCGTTAATCCTAATATAAATAATCCTGTTATTGCTATTGCAAGTAGCAAACGAAAAATAGAAACTGGCAATTTAGTCTTTTCTGATTTTCTGGTTTTTGCTAAAGTAAATAATAATATAATTCCACAAATTCCTGTTGCAATGACACATAAACTAGAATATTGTTCTCTACTTATATTAAAATATTTATTTAATAAAGTTATAGCAAAAATGTTTAATCCTACTGTTAATCCTGCTGGCAATGCACGTACTATAACATTTTTCAAAAATTCCCCCTGTATTTTTTCTTTGTTTGGTTCCAATGCTAATAAAAAGGATGGAAGTCCTATGGTTATAGTGCTAATTAAGCTCATCTGTATAGGAATAAATGGATATTGTTCACTCATAAATAAAAACATAATTGCAAGCAATACTGAATATATTGTTTTTACTAAAAATAATGTTGCAGAACGACCAATATTGTTAATTGTTCTTCTCCCTTCTGCTACTATCTTTGGCATAGAGGCAAAATTAGAGTCTAATAATATTAGTTGTGATACTGATTTTGCAGCATCACTTCCATTTGACATACTTATTGAACAATCTGCTGTTTTTAAAGCTAATACATCATTTACTCCATCACCTGTCATAGCAACAGTC
>CANQES010000096.1 GCA_947595555.1 uncultured Clostridia bacterium
TATCATAATTTCCATATATCTTTCCATCTGCTTGAATATTGGCTGTATACGTACCATCGTCTCCTTCATTCGGTACTAAATAACTCATGACACTTTCATCACCATTGTCACTTTCATCAAATGAATATACAGGATTTTCAGGCGGTGTTAATGTATTTTGAAATAGTATTTTTGTAATTTGTCTTTTATATTGCCATATTCCATCTATATCACCTTCATAATCATTTGCACTCTCATCAGCTATTTTTCTGATCATTCCTTTTACTGGTACTCTATATACTGAATTAATCGTTACTTTTCCTTTCCATTCGGCATTCGTTGTTTTTTTACCTTCTTCTGTTTGATATGGTGTGTCTTCATCTAAATATAAATACATACTAAAATCTTTGGTTTCATTTTTTTCGATTGTAAAATTATATAAATTGTAAGCATCTATGGAATTATTAAGCAATTTATTATCATTCTTTGGATTTGCTGTTACTTTATAATGTTCATTATATTCTTCATCATATTCAGGAGTATTTAATACAGGTGTTTCATACATATTGTAGTTTTCATTTCCTTCATATAGAATTACATCTACCCATTCATCATCTAGTTTGTTTTCTCCTTCTATTGGTAACGTTTCTAAATTAATCGATAAATTTGCTTTACTTGCACATTCATTTTTTATGGTAAAATGATATGGTATTTCACTTGTAAAAAATGTTTCTTGTTCTTCTTCAGTCATAGGGTAAGCATTTTGTAAGCTTATAGCGTTTTCATCTTTAAAATCTAATTTTAAACAATCAGTATATACTACGTTTTCATCTGTTTGTTGTAATGTGATTTGCCAAAACGCATAAGATAAACCTACCAATGCTAATGTAAAAATACATAATCCTAGAATCAATAAAGTTTTTTTCTTTTTCTCCATTACTTTTACCTTTTTCATTCTTATTATGTTTATTTTTCGGTCATATTATGTCATATCTTTATTTTATAACTATTTAGTTATAATCTCAATATTGAACTTAAAAAAAATTACTATCTTTACAATAGTAATTCTAACATTAATACCCCCCCCCATTTCAATTTGAGGCTGCTGAAAAAGTTTGACATTTTTTTTGACTAATGCATGCACTGCAAGTTTCCTTGATTTCTATTCATTTAAGCTTAATATAAATGGATGTGTTTCCGAACCATTTAGATTCGTATTTTCAGAATCTTCATCTACTTCTATTATAACGTCTTCTTTTAGGTAGATGACAGGACGAATAGATTCAGAATAATTTGCAGGATAATCTGTAACATGACCTCCTTTAAAAACAGCAAAAACATCAGAATTATATGAAGTACTAGCTTCAGGAGTAATTGTATGTTGTGCTTCTTCATAAGAAGACAATTTAGAATAAATTTTAAGCCAATCATTATCTGCACACTTAGTGTCTTCTTGATCTTCTGCGTACCAATCCCGCATTCCTGTTTTTAAACATTCATTCCTATTTTCTCCGATACCACCAACGGCATAACCATAATCACTTGGATACATAAGACCAACTAATGCTTTTTTATTTCCTTCTGTTTTCCATTCTGTTGTTCTAGATACCTCATCATTACAATTTTTTTCATTATTTTGACATATCTTTCCATCATTACTACTTCTTTCATAACTATAAAAATGTTTTTGTAATCCCTTTGTATTATCAGTATAATCATTTTCGCCATTTGTTCCTATATTCCAAATTATATCATCGGAAATATATTTTTGTGTTTCAGATTTCATTCCAGAAGTAGTAAAATCACATGATATTGTTCTATTGTCTCTACCACTATAACATGTTCCATTTTGTCTATTCCAATATAAACTATTATTTACTTTTACATTTTCTCCTGAGTTATTTAAATCTTTATTATCTTCATAACCGGGGTTTAAAAGTTTCATTACATCAGATTGACTCCATTCATTGATTCCTCTACCCTGATTTATATTTTCTGCTGACGTATCCCAACTATACTCTCCAATACTTTCTTCTCTTATGATTTTTACTCTTTGGGTTATTCCGGTTTCCGTTTTGACATTTACAAGTCCGATGATTCTCCATAATTCACAATTTTCTTCTCCGCTTGTTGTTCCATCATCGCAATTAAACCAGACATAATTATTAGGATTTACTCCTACATATCTTAATTCAGTATCTCTAAATTTTTCATCTCCTTCTTGAAATTGTTCATCTTCTCCGTGTTCTTGTTCTATAAGTCCATTTCCTTGTTCATCTATTTGTCCTATTATACTGTCAGGAAAAACAAATGTTTCTGGTATTTCACTTACATATGTAGCTGTTATGGTGATTTTGCTTTTAAATATTTTATTCATAGATTCTGTATCTGTTCCTTTTATATTTCCATCCATCCATTGTCTAAATTCAAAACTTTTTGTTGCATTGCTTGTTAAATACCCCGTTTCTATTTTATATGCTTCATCAGCTATGGTTGGTTCTTTGGTAAGGGTTGGAGTTACTTGCTGCTTACTTGTAAATTTACTGATTTTTCCTTTTTTATTTTCTTCATTTAACTTTACTTTAATATATTTAGAATCTAAGGTTGTATCATCTAATACTTCTACATTAATTTGATATCTCAAATTATCTTCACATTTATTATGAATAGTAAATGTATATGGTGTTAAAGTTTTTGCCTCATCATCCAATATAGGATAAGCTGGATTTAATGTAATTCCTGTTCCTTCATTTGGCATAAGTTCAATATCCAAACAAGCTGTTGCAATTTCATTTTCATCTGTTTGTTGTAAAGTGATTTGCCAAAAAGCATAAGAAAGTCCTATTAGAGTTAATGTAAAAATACATAATCCTAATATTAGTAATGTTTTCTTTCTTTTTTCCATATTTCTTACCTCTCATTCTTATTAATGAACTTAAAAAAATTACTATCTTTACAATAGTAATCTTAGCATATATACCCCCCCCCCGAAACAAGTTTTATTTTTTAACTTTACATTTTTTTGACTAATGCACATGCATGCACTGCAAGTTTCCTTGATTTCTATTCATTTAAGGTTAATAAAAATGGATGTGTTTCCGAACCATTTGGATTCGTATTTTCAGGATCTTTATCTGCTTCAACTATAACATTTTTTGTTAAATATACTACAGGATAAATACTACTGCCGCTTCCTGCAGATATGTTTCTAACATTTGTATCTGTATAAAATATTTGAGTGGCAAAACTAGATGTCGAAAAAGAAGTAAGAGTGTATTGAGACATATTTTTATATAACCAATTATTTGTATAACAATTTTCATTATTATTCCAATTATACATGGCTGTTATCAAACATTGTTATCGATTATTTCCAACACCACCTACAGCATAGCCATAATCACTAGGATACATTAAACCTACTAATGCTTGATGGATATTGTCTCTTTGCCATGTTAATTTTCTTTCTACTTCATCATTGCAATAATGTCCTGAGGAATCTTCAGTACTACATATTTTTTTAGTATTATTACTTCGTTCATATTCATAAAAATGTTTGGGTAATCCTAGTGTTTCATCTTTATAATCATTTTCTCCATTGGATCCTGTATTCCAAATAATGTCATCTGCTATATATTGTTTTGTTTCATCTTTCATTCCTTTAGAAGTAAAATCACATGTTTCTGAATCATTCCCTTGAGAAGTATAACAATTCCCACTTTGTTTTAACCAATATAAACTATTATTTGCATTGCTTTCTTGTTCTTCTCCACTCATACCTTCTGATTTATTATCTTCATAACCCGGATTTAAAAGTTTCATTAAATCGGCTTGACTCCATTCATTGACTCCATCTCCATGATTTACATCGGTTCCTGAAGAATCCCAACTATACTCTCCAATACTTTTATCTCTTATAATTTTTACTCTTTGGGTTATTCCGGTTTCCGTTTTGACATTTACAAGTCCGATGATTCGCCATTTTTCACAATTTTCTTCTCCGCTTGTTGTTTCTTCGGTGCAATTAAACCATACATAATTATTTGGTTTTGTCCCGACAAATCTGTATTCTGAATTTCTAAATCCTTCATCTCCTTCTGGAAATGTCTCATCCTCTCCATGTTCTTGGGTTATTAATCCATTTCCTTCTTCATCTAGTTGATCGGCTATTACTCCTGGGAAGACTTCTTTTTGAGTTTCAGGTATCACTTTTTTATATGTTGCTGTTATAGTGATTTTACTTTTAAATACTTTATTCATTGATTCGGTTTCTGTTCCTTTTATGTCTCCATCCATCCATTGTCTAAATTCAAAACTTTTTGTTTCATCACTTGTTAAATACCCTGTTTCTATTTTATAAGCTTCTTTGGCAATGGATTCTCCTGTTGTTAAAGTTGGATTTACTGATTCTTTTAAGTATTGAATCGTTCCTTGAGCATTTACTTCATTTAATTTTACTTTGATATATTTGGAATTTAATGTTGTATCATCTAATACTTCTACATTAATTTGATATTGTAGATTATCTTGACATTTATTATAAATCTTAAATGTATATGGGTCTAATGCTTCTCCATCAGTATCGGAAATAGGGTAACCTGGATTTAACGTAATTCCTGTTCCTTCTTCTAATTTTTCTATATCTAAACAAGCTGTTGCAATTTCATTTTCACCATCTTGTTGTAAGGTTATAACCCATAAAGCATAAGATAATCCTGCCAATGCTAATGTAAAAATACATAATCCTAAAATTAATAATGTTTTCTTTCTTTTTTCCATTGTAAAACCTCTTCCATTTTTATCATGTTTATTCTCATATTTATATTAGAACGTGATTGGTAATTCATTTAAAAATTACTATCTCATACAATAGTAATTTTAGCATATATAGCCCCATTAAAATAAATTTTTTATTATTTTTCAGCAAAAAAGAGTAAATTTGAAAAAAATTTCTTCGCAAAGCAAATTTGATATAATACTACCATAAAAAGGTAGGT
>CANQES010000097.1 GCA_947595555.1 uncultured Clostridia bacterium
TAAAACTCATCTTTTAGCAAGAGATAAGTATTCAATTTTAAAAACAGAGGCTTATGCTATGCCAAGTAGTACATATGTTCCAGATGATTCTCATACTTTCTTTGTATCAGAAGATAAAACTTTATGCTGGCCTAACCATGGTAGGTGTTGGGAAGACAAAGGAGATAGAGTATTAGTTGCAAGTCAAAATTCTTATAAAGAATGGTTATTAGAATTTTGTCCACCAGATGATTATGATAAGTGTGGATTATTCTTTGGCTTTAATGGAGTATGTCACACATATGCAAATAGAGAGTTATTAATTGGTGAAAATGATGTTTCAGTGAAGGATGCATCTAAAAACTTTGTTGTAGTTTCTATATTTGGTAAATATGGAATGGGATTAAAGAATCTAAAAGCATTAATAACAGATTCTTTCAATAGAGCAAATTTCAAGGTAGAAATGACACAAGATATGTTGGATACAGTATTAGCAAGAGTTGATAATACTTTTGATGATGAAACAGAAGCATGGAAAGAATTAATAGAATTTTATTTCTTTGTACCAATGACAGACATTATACAACAACATGAATCAGTATTAGATAGACTAAAACAATTAGTAACTACATTATTTGAAGGTAGAGAAAGTACATTTGAGAAACACTTTAACCAATCTGTCTTTGATAAAGGACAGTTTAGAGAAGAAATATTCCAATTACTTTCAAGCAATATATTTGCTTATCTTGCTTTCCTACATGACAACAATTATATTGATGATGACCAATATAATAAATCTAAACAAGGTGCAACTAAATTTCTTGAAGGATTATTTGGAGTTGTTGAAGGACAAGTAGAAGCTGTTCAAGCAACAGGTGAATTAAATCAAGAATTAGCTAAAAAAGAGTTATTTATATAGTAAAAAAAATTTTTTAATAAAAATGTAAAAAGCAACTATTATCTATTTAATAGTTGCTTTATTTAGTGATAAAACTTCCAAAAAATATTGTAATTTTTTTTTGAAAGTGATAGTATAAAAATATAATTTTAATTAGAAGAATAGAATATAAATTTTAGGAGGTAGAAAATGCAAGTAGATAAAGAAAAATTAGTAAAAGAACTGGATGAAAAATGGAACAAAGTTAGTTGTCCATATTGCGGAAAACATAAATGGACAGTAGACCCAACTATTATGACCACAGTAGAAGTAAGCGAAAACAAGCAAATGACTTTAGGGGGAAAATTCCAACCATTAGTAGCTGTAACTTGTAGATGCTGTGGAAATACAGCATTTGTAAATACACTTATTTTAGATTGTATAAAAGATGAGAAAGAAAATAAGGAGGCATAGATGGCTAGTAATATAAAAATAAACAGTAATGATAATGAAATAAAAGATAATGATTATAACATAGCAATACAAAGTTCACCCACTCTATTATCTGAATACCATGAAGATGCAATAAGGCAAAGCAATTTAATTGTAAAAAATGCAATTTTTATGATATGGGTTGGAATATTACTAATAATAGGCAGTTTTGTAACATATGCAACAGGTGTAACAAAAGATTTAGTTGTTGGTACAATTTCAGGAAGTTTTATAGATATATTTTCAGGAACAATTTTATATTTATTTAATAAAACAGATAAAGACAAACAAAATTATTTTAATAATTTAGTCAAGATGGAAAATGATAGAAAGTTCATGGATTTAATTCGTGATTCAAAAGATGAAGAATTTAAAAAAGAAATATTAACAAAAATAATTGATAATGACAATAAAAACCAATAAAATAATATGTGATTTATTTTAAATGGCGAGGAGTGCAGTTAACCTCGTTTTTTGCTATCTTTTGTATATTTAATTTGTCTGCAATAGCTTTTACATAAATAAATGTAAATACTTCATAAGGAGTTTTACCTCCTAAAGAGTTAATAAAAGAGAAAATAAGAGTTTATATTCAAGATAATCAGTATAAGTTTTTCCTTTAACTTTTCACTTCTCATGATTATAAAAAATTCATATATTTTATAAAACCTATTGAAAAAATATAATTGGTATGGTATATAAATAGTAAATATGTAATATCAGCATTACATAATGCAAAGGAGAAGTAAAAAATGGAAAGAAAAGAACTAAAAGAAAAAATAAAAAAGAATGAAAATGGAATTACCTTGATAGCATTAGTAATTACCATAATAGTATTATTAATTTTAGCCGGAGTAAGTATAGCAACACTACTTGGAGAAAATGGAATACTATCCCAAGCCAATAAAGCAAAAGTAGAAACCAGAGGAGCAACAGTAGAAGAAGAATGCAACTTATGGAAAATTAATAAAGGAATGGATAGCCAAACAGCACAAGAAACAGCGCAAACATTAGAAGGATTATTAGATAGTTTAGAAGAAAGAAACTTAATAACAGCAGAAGAAAGAGCAACAATAGAAGAAACAGGAGACATAACAATAGGAAGTAGGACAATAGAATTTGGAAAAGAGGAGCCAACAGTAGAACATGTGCAAGTAGGGGTAAAAGTAACAGGTGGAAACAAACCATATATAGATGCAGATGGAGATAAAGCAATAATACCAGAAGGATTTATAATAGTGCCAGGATGTGAAGATGTATCAAAAGGACTAGTAATATCAGATAATGAAGGCGACACAGAAGAAATCGGGAAACCGCAAATAGTAGAAGGAAATCAATTTGTATGGGTGCCAGTAGAGAATTTTGATGAGTTTAAGAGAGAAGCTGGGTATCAAGGTGGAGTTCAGCAAACATGTACATTTGTTTCAGATAAACTTACAGATGGAAAATATTATGAGTCAGAAGGAAATGTAAAAAGTACATTATGTTATGGAGTGCAATGGGATGCAGTAATGAGATGGATGAGTGATGTAGATAATCCAAATGTGACCAATGACGACGGAAGTAACAAAGCATATATACAAGATAGTACAGGAATGGGATGGTATAGTAACAATTCAGGTAGTAACGTGAAAAATACAGGAACAGATATTGAAAATGGAAAAAACAAAATTAAGAATATCTATGATATGTCAGGAAATGTATATGAATGGACTATGGAAGCTTCAAACACCACCTATCGAGTTTATCGAGGAGGTAATTTCAGTATCAATGCTAGTAACAATCCGGCTTCTAATCGTGTAAGTTACTATCCGAGCACTGCTTACATCACCATTGGTTTCCGCCTAGCTTTATATTTGAAAGATTCTAATTAAAATTCAAAGAATACAGCCTTGTTTTCTCTAAGAGATTTTTGAACATCCAGAATTCTCTGATTACTAGAACCGCGGAAGCGTAACTTAATATCTTTTTTATCCTCTTCAAACTTACCATCAACAATTACATCTAAATAGGACAAAAATTCAGGAGTTTCCTCCCAATTTAAACACATATTGCCCATAACATCTGTATCAAAAGTATAGCCAGTATAGCACCACACATTTTTTTCAGGGAACTTTGCCTTTACTCTTCTAAGTAGAGGCAAAAGTCCCTTTTGATTAACATGCTCTAAAGGTTCTCCTCCCAAAAGAGAAAGACCAGAAACATATGGATGATCTAATTCTTTTATAACTCTATCAATGTCTTCTCCGTGTAAACTCTTTACCATAATTAAAGTCCCAAGCTTCGCTATTAAAACAATTTTTGCAATGATGAGTACAGCCACTAACAAAAACAGACACCCTGACGCCTAAACCATTAGCAATATCTGCTTTTTTAATATCTGCATAATGCATTTTAATCAATTCCTTTCATTTACGAAAATAAATTACCAATCCAATTAAATAGAGGATTTTCAAATAATAGTTCTCGAATCCATCCATTAGTAAAAGGAATAAACCATAAAATAATTCCAATAATAATAACAACAATAATAGTAAGAATAATGGCAAAAATATCTTTTTTAGTCATGTCTTTAATTTGATTTCTTTTTTCCTTATTTTTAGTTAAGTCATATATTAATTGTTTTGAAAAATCCACAATAGAACCGAAACTACTAACTTTATAATGTTTGTTATCTGATTTTGAAGGTTCAACTTTCTTTGTTTTTTTATGAGTTGTATTAAAGTTATTACTTTCTTGTCTTTGAATTTGATGTCCATTTTGAATTGAAGCTTTATTCAATTCTTTATCATATTGTTCTTTTAAGAATTCGTCGGATAAAATATAATAGGCTTCGTTAATATCTTTCAATTTTTTTTCAGCATCTTGTTTTTGAGCTCCTGAATATAAGTCAGGATGATATTTTTTTACCAATGCTTTGTGAGCTTTATCAATTACTTCTTTAGAAGCCTTAGGATTTAATTCTAATATTTCATAATAGTTTTTCATGTAATATCTATTTTCCTTTCTTCTTTCGACAAAAATATTTTATACTAAAATAAAAAAAATAGCAATACAAAAATTGCTACTTTTCTTTATCTGGGAGATTATTATTCTCCAAAGATTGCTTCAAACTCATCAGCTTCAATTTTTTCTTTTTCTAATAAAATGCCAGCAACTTGGTGTAACTTATCAATATTATCTGATAAAATTTGTTTTGCTCTATTATAGCCTTTATCAACAATAGACTTTGTTTCTTCATCAATAATGGCTGCAGTTTCTTCAGAATATTCTTTAGCTTGGGCAAAGTCTCTTCCTAAGAAAACTTCTTCTTGATTAGAACCTAACATAAGAGTTCCAATTTTATCGCTCATACCATATTTAGTTACCATACTTCTTGCAATTTTAGTTGCTCTTTCAATATCATTACTTGCACCTGTTGAAATGTCATTTAAAATAAGGGCTTCAGCAACTCTACCACCAAGAAGTGATACGATATTTTCTTCCATTTCTGTTTTTGACATGAATGATTTATCTTCTGTAGGGCGGTACATAGTATAACCACCAGCCATACCTCTTGGTACAATTGATATTTGATGAACTGGATCTTGTGTTTCTAAGAAATGGCTAACAACTGCA
>CANQES010000098.1 GCA_947595555.1 uncultured Clostridia bacterium
ACAGTAGTTTGTTTTTAAAAATTTTATTGGCTACTGTTATTAATCATGTCTTTTTTAGCTTTTTATTTTTCACACTATCTCTCCTATCCTTACATTCTCTTCATTACTCTCTTCATTATCATCTATTTTCGAAGTTATAAAATAAAAAATAGCACAAATGATATCAATATAACTATAACCTGGGAAAATAGCATAATATACCTCTAGTTCATTAACTTCTGCACCGTCAAAATCATCATTCCATTTCTTAAAAACTGGATATAATAAAAATTCTTCTAATGCTTCTATTATAGTTGATTTATCATCATTTTTTAATTGTTTTGCAACTATAACTTTTCTTACAAAAAATGGATCCGTTTTTAAACTATTACTATATTTATTTAAGGATTCTACATCTTTTTTACTATTTAAACTAATAATATTTTTACCCCAAAGTGATTCTAATTCTTCAGCTAATTCTTTTACTTCTTCTTTTTCCTTTTCTCTAGTAGTAATATAACCTATAAAAGGTAATATAGATAGCATTATAAAAAGAATAACTAATATTTTTTTATAATTAATGCTATATTTTTTCTTTTGCTTTATAATTATACTCAATAAGCCACATACTAATAAAGCTATTAAATTTACGATAAAAAATATCATTCTAAAGCTACTTGTTAATCCAGTAAAGTCATATTCTTCTAGAATTACATTTGTATCTTCATGTACATGTAAAAATGGTGTATCAAAATGCATTATTAGTAAAATTATCATAATAATTGAAAATATAATATCTATATTTAAAAATTTTTCGTATTTCATATTATTCACCTTTTGTATTTATTTCATTTAAAATTTTTTCTTCAAATAAATCTATCTTCATTGTTCCCATATCACCATTATCTCTTGAACGAACAGCAACTGTGTTTCCTTCTACTTCTTTTGGCCCTACAACTAACATATATGGAATTCTTTCTATTTCGGCTTCTCTAATTTTATACCCTGTTTTTTCATTTCTATCATCTACTACAACACGAATTCCTTGTTTCATAAATTTTTCTTTTAATTGATTTGCATATTCATGTTGATTATCAGTAATTGGCAATATCTTTACTTGAACTGGTGCTAACCAAGTTGGAAAAGCCCCTTTATATTCTTCAATTAAGAAAGATAAGAAACGGTCAAAAGTTCCTAGTATTGCTCTATGAATAACTACTGGTCGATGTGCTTTTCCATCTTCGCCAATATATTCTAGTTCAAATCTTTGTGGCAATAGGAAATCTAATTGACATGTTGAAATTGTAATATCATGTCCTATTGCTGTTTTTATTTGAACATCTAATTTAGGTCCATAAAAAGCTGCCTCTCCCTCTGCTTCATAAAAGTTTATTCCTAATTCTGTCAAAATTTCTCTTAACTGTGTTTCTGCTGTTTCCCACATTTGGTCATCATCAAAATATTTTTCTTTATTGTTCTTATCTCTTAGAGATAAACGGAAAGAATAATCTTTAAAACCAAAGTCTTCATAAACAGATAATATTAATTTTACTACTTCTCCAAATACAGATTTAATTTGCTCTGGAGTAACAAAGATATGTGCATCATTTTGACACATTTCACGAACTCTTTCTAATCCGCAAACACTACCACTTGCTTCATAGCGGAAATCATGTGCTAATTCTCCAATTCTAATTGGCAAATCACGATAAGAATGTAATTTGTTTTTATAAATCAACATATGATGAGGGCAATTCATAGGACGTAAAACTAATTCTTCGTTTTCCATTTTCATAACAGGAAACATATCTTCATGATAATGATCCCAATGTCCACTTGTTTTATACAACTCTACATTGGCTAATGATGGAGTGTAAACATGTTGATATCCTAGTGCTATTTCCTTATCAGCAATATATCTCTCTAAAATTCTTCTAATTGTTGCACCATTTGGTAAATACATTGGAAGTCCTGAACCTACCAATTCATGTGTCATAAATAATTCTTGTTCTTTTCCTATTTTTCTATGGTCTCTTTGTCTAGCTTCTTCTAGAAAATCTAAATATTCTTGTAATTGACTTGCTTTTGGAAAAGAAATAGCATAAATTCTTTGTAGCATTTTATTTTTTTCGCTACCTCTCCAGTATGCTCCAGAAGAAGACAAAATTTTTACTGTTTTGATTTTTCCTGTTCTTTCTAGATGAGGTCCTGCACACAAATCTGTAAAATCACCTTGACGATAAAAACTAATGTCTTCACCTTCTGGCAAGTCTTGAATTAGTTCTACCTTATATGGTTCGTCTTTCATTAATTCTAAAGCTTCTTTTCTTGGTAAAGAAAATCTTTCAATTACTAAATCCTCTTTTATGATTTTCTTCATTTCTTCTTCTATGTTTGCTTTATCTTCATCAGTAAAAGGTTTTTCCACATCAAAATCATAATAAAATCCTTCATTAATAGCTGGTCCTATTGCAATTTTGGCATTTGGAAATAATCTTTTTACTGCTTGTGACATAATGTGAGATGTTGTATGCCAATATGCTTTTTTACCTTCAATATCATCGTCTTGAAATGTATGAATAACTAAGTTACAGTCTTCTTGCAATTTATATCTTAAATCTTGCACTTTTCCATTAACTTCCCCACAAGTAGCATTTCTTGCTAGTCCCTCACTTATCTTTTTAGCTACTTCTAAAATAGACATTCCTTTTTCTACTTCTAAAATTGAGCCATCTTTTAAAGTAATTTTAATCATAAATATTCCTCCTTAAAATCATTATCAAAAAAGCACCTCAATGGATCATTTTCTATCCATAGGAGTGCTTTGCACGGTTCCATCCTATTTTTTACTTAATTTAAGAGATAACGGTTCTTTTCCGTCTAGCTTGTTCACTAGAAACTTTGAAGAGGTAGTTTTTCAGATATGTTTTCTTGAATTAGCTTCCAGCTTATAACTAATTCTCTCTGTAAGTAACTTCTATCTTACTTTTTCTCTTACTCGTTTTTTTATATAGATATATTTTATTATGTTTTTTGAAAAAAGTCAATAGAAATTATTTACTTTTATTTACTCTTACTCAACAAAGTACGATACGAAATGTACGATCTTCGAAAGCCTGTCCAGGATTACGTCCCAAGCGGAAGATATCACCCAATTTTTCACCTGCGAAATCTTCACCACGACAGGCAAATGGAGCATCCTCGCCCATAAAATCCACTTGCGCATTGAACCAAACGAGCAAACCATTTATCCAAATTTCTTTAGTTGCATCTCCGGGCATACCCCATTGTTCCATCTTGCGTAAAGTTATTTGATTTATTTACATATGCTGTTGCATACTCTGTACTAGACCCTTTTGTTGTGAAGTTACTGCCATTTTGGTCTATTCCATAACTTAATGAACTTCCTGTTGTATTAAATACCGCCACAAATTCCCATGTTCCTCCACTTAAATCATATATTCCTGTTGGATTTCCTGTGGTTGATTGCTCTTTATTTGCAACTAATAAATCTTTCTCTTCTCCTGTTTTCTCACCTCCAGCTGTGCAATAAGTTGGACTACTATTTAATTTTACTTGATTTCCTTTATTCCCATCTATTCCATATTTGCTATGTGTTAAATATGCTACTGCTCCCCATTCACTATTTTTAATTAGATGGCTTTCTAATTTTCTATTATAATTATACCCATTTGTATAACAATTTCCTATTTGTATATATCTCCAACTTGTTACTCCAGGTTTGCTTACTGCTCTTATTTCATTTGATGTTAATACATTTCCTATATTTGCTGATGGTGTTTCCTCATGTTGCCAAATGTCTCCTGACTTTTTTTCCATGCTTGTTTCATATTTTGCAATCCAAAATCCTGGTATATTTTCTTTCCATCCTCCTTGATTCGTATCTGATGTAAATGCTGGATGTATTGTATATCCATCTGTTGGTTCTGTATCATCTGTTTCTATAAAGTTTATTTCTATTGTTCCATAATTTTTTCCTTCTTCTGGTTCTGTAATTTTATATTCAAATCTCGGTATCCATACCCACATGCTACCATCTTCTGTTTCCATATTTGCCCATTCATTATTTGCATAATTATACCATGTTTCTCCATCTACAACATCTGTCTTTTCTCCTGTTTCTTTATTTATTTTTTTTGCTATCATTCCTTCTTTTATGTTTGGTGTTTGTATTCTATTTGTATTATCCCACACACTTGGTCCTGGTATATTTGGTGCTTTTCCTTCTAATTCTCCACTATACAAATCTGCTACACTTAATTCTACATCTCCATATTTTTCATCTTTTGCCTTTAAGCTATAATTTGGTTCTTCTTTTAATTTTTGCTCTAATTTTTCTGCTGTTTCTGGTACATCATTAAAATATTCGTCCAATATTTTCCTTAATTGCTCTGATGTTAAATGTCCATTTTTATTTGTCATTTGCTCTGCAAGTATATCTGCTTGCACTTGTTCTTTTAAATTTTCCTTATTTGTTTTATTTTTTGCATTATTTGCTTGTGTTAATATTCCATTGTCTCCTACTAACGTAGATATGCTTACTCCTGCTAATATTAATAGCACTATTATAGTTATCACTAGTGCAATTAATGTTATTCCAGTTTTTGATGTTTTACTGGTTGCTAAAAAACTATGCTTTTTGTTAATATATCCGTTTGCTTTTTTCATTTTTCCATTCCTCCTTTGTTTTATGTATCATTGGTATTACATATATACTTTTATATATCATATCAATAATACTTTTTCAATAGTTTTTAGAAAAATATTTTGTTCTTTTATGTTGTTGTTTATACTAAAATTTATTTTTATGAAGTTATCTATTTACTTTTTTTCATTACTATTGTATAATAATTATTGTTATTTGCTTCCATAGCTCAGTAGGTAGAGTGCAGCCTTGGTAAGGCTGAGGTCACGGGTTCGA
>CANQES010000099.1 GCA_947595555.1 uncultured Clostridia bacterium
TTTGTGCATTACATGCTAATTGCACTTTTTCTTTCTCTGTTGCACTATTTGTTTTTTCTACTGCTTTTGTTGCTTGATGTAATATTCCATTTTCTCCAAGTAGTGTTGCAATACTTACTCCTGCTAAAATTAATAATACTATAATCGTTATAACTAATGCAATTAATGTTATTCCTTTGTTTTTTCCCACATTTTTCCTTCCTTTCTTTCTTTTGTTATTATATCCAGTTTTATACTTAGTATTCATTCTTTAAAGCCCGTAAAATATAGTGTCATTCTATCAATATCGATGAATTATGTCAAGACGTTATATGAAATTATTTCTCTTTTTGGAAATCATATATCTCATAACAAAAAAAATACATCATTTAATGCTAGCACTATTGACAAGCAAGAAGCTTTAATGTATAATAAAGACTGTTAATAAGGGTTATCCCACATACCGTTTTCGTATGGACCGGAAGGAGGGGAATATAAATGTCAGAAATTAAAGTTAATAATGGTAATATAGAAGATGCCTTAAAAAGGTTTAAAAGACAATGTGCTAGAAATGGAGTACTTCAAGAAGTACGAAAAAGAGAACATTACGAAAAACCTAGTGTAAAAAGGAAGAAAAAATCAGAGGCAGCAAGAAAAAGAAAATTTTAAAAAGGATTGGAAGTGGATGGTGTAAATAGAACTTGAAACTTCCAATTTTATTTTTGTATAATAAATATAAAAATGTAGTATAATAACCAAAAGGAGGAAAAAATATGACATATAAGCAAGAAGAATTAAAAAAAGGAATTAAACTTCATACAATTAACACTGACAAGTTCAAAACAAACTTAATCGCAGTTTTTATAACAACTGCTTTAAACCGAGAAAATGTAACAAAAAATGCTGTCATTTCTGCAATCTTACGAAGGGGATCTAAAACCATGCCTTCTCAAGAAGATATAAGCAAGCAAATGGAAGAAATGTATGGCGCTAGTTTTGATTGTGGATTAGACAAAACAGGAGATAATCAAGTTTTAAAATTTTATATAGAAACTATTAATGATAATTTTTTACCACAAACAGGTGAAGATATGTTGAAAACTTCCTTAGAAAAATTACTAGACATTGTATTTAATCCTTTCATTGAAAATGAAGCTTTTAAATCTAAATATGTAGAACAAGAAAAAAACAATATTAAACAAAGAATAGAAGGTAAAATTGATAACAAGGCAAAATATGCTTTAGATCGCTGTACAGAAGAAATGTATAAAAATCAGCCTTTCGGATTATATAAACTTGGATATGTTGAGGATTTAGATGCAATTGATGGTAAAAATCTATATGAATATTATAAAAGCCTAATCAACTCTTGTAAAATTGATATTTTTATATCTGGTATTTTAAATGAGAATATTCCATCTATCGTTTTTGAAAATGAAAATATTCAAAAATTACAAGAAAGAACACCTCAATATGTCATTCCAAAGGAATTAAATAAAACTGCTATTGAAACCGAAAATGTTATATCAGAATCAATGGACGTAACACAAGGTAAACTAATATTGGGCTTAGATGTTTGTATTAACGAAGAAGACTTGCGTTATGATGTTTTAATTTATAATAGTATTTTAGGTGGAAGTGCCAATTCAAAAATGTTTCAAAACGTAAGAGAAAAAGCTCATTTAGCTTATGTAGCAAGTTCTAATTATTTAAGATATAAAAATAATATTTTTATTAATTGTGGAATTGAAATAGGAAATTACGATAAAGCATTATCATTAATAAAACAACAAATAGAAGATATGAAAAACGGTAACTTTACTGAAGAAGATATTGCTAATGCCAAAAAAGGAATTATTGCAACAATTGAAACTATTGATGATGAGCAAGATACAGGAATTACTTATTATTTTGGACAGGAATTATCAGAAAGTAATATATCTATTGAAGATTATAAAAAGCGAATTGAAAAAGTAAATAAAGAAAATATTATTGATATTGCAAAAAAAGTTTTTGTTAATACAATTTATTTTTTAAAGGATTAATTAATTCATAAGGAGGAAAAAATGCAAGTTATTGAAAGTTTGAAAGTAAAGGAAAAAGTATATATAGAAAAACTAGAAAATGGGCTAACTGTTATGATTATTCCTAAACAAGGGATGCAAAAAAAATATATGATATGGGGAACCCACTATGGTTCCAATGAAAGCAGTTTTGTTGTACCTGGAGAAACCGATATAACGACTGTTCCTAACGGTGTTGCTCATTTTTTAGAGCATAAATTGTTCGAACAAGAGAATGGTACTAATAGTTTAGATGTATTAACAGCTTTAGGAGTAGAAGCAAATGCTTATACAACAAATGATCACACTGCTTATTTATTCGAGTGTACAGATAATTTTTATGAAGCTATGGATGAACTTATGGACTATGTTCAACACCCATATTTTACAGATGAAAATGTAGAAAAAGAAAAAGGAATTATTGGGCAGGAAATTATGATGTACGATGACTATCCAGAATGGCGTGTTTATTTAAATGCTATGCAAGCTATGTATCATAATAATCCTGTAAAAATCGATATTGTAGGAACAATTGAAACAATTAGTAAAATTGATAAAAACATTTTATACAAATGCTACCAAACATTTTATAATCCATCAAATATGGCTATGGTTTTATGTGGAGATTTTGAACCAGAAGCTATCATTGAAGAAGTAAAAAAAAGATTAATCAACACTAAAGCTAGTGGCGACATTAAAAGAATTTATCCAGACGAACCTGATACAATTGTTCAAGACAGAATAGAACAAAAATTAGAAGTGAGTCAACCTCTTTACACAATCGGAATTAAAGATACGGTAGATTGTGATAGAAAAGAAAAGAAACACATTGCTATAGACATTTTACTAAATATTATAATTGGGAGAAGTTCAAAATTATATAAAGAATTATATAATGAAGGGATTATTTACGCACAACCTACTTTAGAATATGAATTTACTAATATTTACGCACATGCTTTAATTAGTGGTCAATCACCTAATCCAGAAAAAGTATATGAAAAATTCAAAAAAGAAGTTGCCAATCTTAAAGAAAATGGTATTCCTGAGGAAGAATTTAATCGTATTAAAAAGATGATTTATGGTAGTTATATAAAGGAATATAATGATGTTGCTGATATTGCCAGAATGTTTTTAGGTGATTATTTTAAAGGCATTAATAGTTTTGACTATTTAGAAGATATAGAAGGTATTACTGTAGAATATTCAGAACAAATATTAAAAGATGTCTTTAAAGATGATAAAATGATTCTTTCTGTTGTAAAAAACTAAGAAAAAATGTATAAAATTAGAAAATTAAAAAATGTAAAAAAAACGATATTTAATAATAAAAAAATTAAATACCGTTTTTTAATGTCTAACTATGTCGAAAAAAGTAAAATAACGTCGTACGAAAATTGCTAAAAACCGTTGAAAATACTTGACTTGGAGTCCTTAATATGATAACTTATAATTACATAATAAGAAAAAGTAATTTGCCTTGAGAAAGGAAGGGATGGATTAAAATATGTTAAATGAAGAAATTTGTATATTACGAAACAAACTAAATAAAAGTATTGAACAAGGCGATGATTACAAAACTATTTATCAACTAAGTGTAGAACTAGATGAATTAATTGCACAATACTATAATAATTTAAAAAGTAGCAAAGAAGAATTAATCTTAACTAATCCCTAACATTGAAGAGGAATTGAGGACGGCCCCAAAATCCTCTTTTTTGCTGTTTATATCCCAATACTTACTGCTAATGCATTTTACCAACACTACTTGTTTTCATAAATATTCTATTTTGTTTTCACAGAGTTCAATTACACAATCAAAAGTGGTCGGAACGTACGGGTACCGAATGAATTAGACAGCCCATTGTTGTAGCGACTGCTTGTGTAATAAGTGCCGTAGCTCCAGCCGCCTCCTCTAGATACACATGGATAGGTGAAATCGCTAGTGGTTTCTGTTGTCCATTCATAACAATTTAAAATATAAAGGAACCAACTTGCATTTAGTTGTACATTAACATAGTGTGTAAGACTTAATGCAAAGGATACTATTGTTAATTGCATTTAACTTTTCACTTCCAAAATTAAAAGAAATAGAAATTTTTAGTGCTTTTTTGTTGAAAAAAAGTATATTATTTGTTAGACTATATTTCAAAGGAGGTATTTGAAAATGGAAAATAATTTTGGAGGGGGAATAAACCCAATAGACCCAGGGGAAATAGTTATTGATAAAACTCATCTTGCAGCAAGAGATAACTATACAATTTTAAAAACAGAGGCTTATGCTATGCCAAGTAGTACATATGTTCCAGATGATTCTCATACATTTTTTGTATCTGAAGATAAAACTATGTGTTGGGCTAATTTTGGAAGGTGTTGGAACGATGAAGGAGAAAGAATTTTAATAGCAAAACAAAATTCATATAAAGAATGGTTATTAGAATTTTGTCCACCAGATGATTATGGTAAATGCGGAATTATATTTACTGTAAATGGAGTTTGTCATACTACAGCTAACAGAGAATTATTAATAGGTGAGTATGATCTTTCAGTAAAAGATGCATCAAAAAATTTTGTAACTGTTGCAATTTTTGGAAAATATGGCTTTGGATTAGATACATTAAAGAAATTAATAACAGATTCTTTTAATAGAGCTAATGAAAAAGTAATGATGACACAAGATATGTTGAATACAGTATTAGCAAGAGTTGATAATACTCTTGATGATGAAACAGAAGCATGGAAAGAATTAATAGAGAGCTATTTTACATTACAAATTTCTGATATTATAAGTAAGCACGAAGATGCATTAGAAAAATTACAAGATATGATAAAAACTTTACTTGAAGGAAGAGAAAAGATTTTTCA
>CANQES010000100.1 GCA_947595555.1 uncultured Clostridia bacterium
GAAGTAATATTTCCTAACGGAAATATTTATGCAATAATTAACGGAAAAGTATTAGAACAAGCAAAAGTAGGAGAAAAGGTAGCAGGAGGAAATAAAATCTATAAAAATAATGGGACAGCAATAATCCCAGAAGGATTTATAATAGTGCCAGGATGTGATGATGTATCAGAAGGACTAGTAATATCAGATAATGAAGGAGATACAGAAACAGATTCTAGCAAAATAGTAGCAAAAGGAAATCAATTTGTATGGGTACCATGTGGAAAAGGAGAAGACATAGCATATGAAAAAGAAAAAGGATTAGCAGAAACATGGAAAAATAATCAAGAAGATGGAGTAGAATATAAAACAAAACAAATAAACTATACCAATTATAATGATTGGACAGATGATTATGGGGATACAGAAAGTGTAAACAAATATGAAGGATTTTATATAGGAAGATATGAAGCAGGAATACCAAGCACAGCATCATTTTACCCAAAAACAGATAAAAAAGATTATAATCGTAGTAGAAATATAACTGAAGAAAATGGAAAGGCATTAAAACCAGTAAGTAAGAAGAATAATCCAAGTTGGAATTTTATAACACAAGAACATGCAAGAGATGTCTCAGTAAAAATGTATGAAGGTAGTGAAAGTGTCACAAGTCAATTAATAGATAGTTATGCATGGGATACAGTAGTAGAATGGATAAAAACAGGAAAAGATGCAGTACAAAAAGTAACAAATTCATCAACCTATGGAAATTATATGGATAATATAGATATCAGTTTAAAGGATGATGGAATATATGCTATGCATGCTTTACAAAGTGACTGGTTATATGCTACAACTTATTCAGTCGGTAGCTGGAAAAGAAACAGCAATAATAAAGAAATTACAAAAGATAATATAGGTACAGAATATAGTGAATACGAATGGTCAACTCCACGTTCTAGCTGGGATTTTAATACAAAAAAATATTATGAAAGAGTAGAAATAGCAACAGGAGCAGCAGAAGCAGCAAAAACAAAAAATATATATGATTTAGCAGGAAATATGTGGGAATGGACAACAGAAACTGGTAAGCATAATGCAAACGGTGAAAATTTTTCTGTTCTTCGTAGTGGTAGCTTTGGTGACTCTGGTTCTGTCTATCCAGCTTCTGCTCGTAATGGTAACCATTCTAGTAGTAGTTATTACAGCTTTGTCATTGGCTTTCGTGTTGTGCTTTATGTAAAATAAATTCAGTTTAATTATTTACGAACCCTTCAAAAAGCGTCACATTAGTGACGCTTCTTCCACTTTAATAAAAATTATCATTCTACATTTAAATACAAAGCTGTTCGAAACCCGAAGCTAATCTCTAAATAGCTAGGAATAATGTATTCACGGTAAGAGGCTGGAAGTCCACCACCAGCATCATTAAAATAATATCCCCCTCTAGAAACTCGTTTGTCTGTACCATTTGCTTCCATTGTCCATTCTCTTACATTTCCTGCCATATCATAAATGTTTTTTACTTTATTGCTTTTATTATTTTCTCCAGGTTCTATATCTATTCCTGTTGTAAGAGTTGGATTTCCTTCACTATGATTGTCCTTATACCACCCCATTTTTGTACTATCTATTATATAATATTTCTTACTTACATCTTCAACTACTGCATTTGGATTTTTTATGTCCTTCATCCATCTTATTGCTGCATCCCATTGCACACCATAACATAACGTACTTTTTACGCTTGTATAATTTTCCTGTGTCGCAAATCCTCTTGATACTTCTACTGCTCCTCCTGTTTCATTACTCATACTAGTTCCCCATTTTATATTATTATATATTGTTGCTCCTTTTTTACACACCATCTTTTCTCTTATTCCAGTATTACTAGTATTTGTATCAGTTGTTCCTGATTCATATCTTCCTATATAAAATCCCTTATTCTCTTTTACACTTTTATACATGTCTTGAGCCTCTTTTTCTGTCGTAGTTCCCTCTGCATCTACTATGTCTCCATCTCCTTTTGGCTCATAATATTTTCCATTTGACATTGCATCTGACACAAATTCACCTGATTGTAAAGCACCATTATAATATCCAAGTTCTCTTTTAAACTCATTAAAGTTTTCTACTGGCACCCATACAAATTGATTTCCTTCTGCTATTTGCGGTTTTCCAGCTTCTTCTGTATCTTTTTCATTATCTGATATTACTAATCCTTCTGATACATCTTCACATCCTGGTACTATTGTAAATCCTTCTGGTATTATTGCTGTTCCTTTATTTGTATATGGTTTGTTTCCACCTGTTACTTTTACTCCTACCTTCGCTTGTTCTTCTTCCTTATAAAAATTTATTGTTCTCTCTCCTATTGTTATTTTTTTTGTTGTTTCTATTGTTGCTCTTTCTTCTGCTGTTATTAAGTTTCGTTTTTCTAAACTATCTAATAATTCTTGCAATGTTTGTGCTGTTCCTTCTGTTGCTTCTGCATCCATTTTTTGATTCATTTTCCATAAGTTACATTCTTCTTCTACTGTTGCTCCTCTTGTTTCTACTTTTGCTTTTTGTGCTTGATTTAGTATTCCATTTTCTCCAAGTAACATTGCTATGCTTACTCCTGCTAAAATTAATAATACTATAATCGTTATTACGAGTGCTATTAATGTTATTCCTTTGTTTTTTCTCATTTTCTTTTCCTACCTTTCATTTGTATTATGTTATTTTGTTTATACTTATTTATTATACTTATACCAAAATTATTTGATATTTACAAGTACTTTTCTATAAAAAATTAAATTTGTTCTGAATCGTAACTTAAAATGCTAAATTAGACTTGTTTTAAAAAATATTTTCTAAATTAAAGGCATATCTGTCTTCGATGTGTCTTAATAGAAAAACACTTGTATCTAATTCACTAATTGAGTCTCCATATTCTTCTGTTTCAATAAAACTTTTCATTTGTGTTATACTAGTTTCTATTTTTTCTAATTCATTATGTTCTATATAATATGATAATTTTTCATGTCTCTCTTCCCATCTTTTTGACAAGTTATCAACTTCTTCATTGATTTTCTGTGTTTGTATGTCATCTTTGGCTAGTTGTTCCCTCAATGTGCTTAATGAATTTGATAACTCTCTTACTGATTCTTTTGTGTAATTTTGTGTTATGCCATTTCCCAAGAATATAGCAATTACAATTACTATACAAATAATAGTTTCTTTTAACATTATTTTACTCCTTTTTTTGACAGAAAATTTGGCCTTTGCCATCAATCGTTACTACTAAAGCTTCCTCTGGTAGCATGTTGAATTTTTCTACCTGCTTTTTTAGCCATGCATAATTTTTTCCAATAGCTTGTAAATTTTTTTCCATAATTCTACCATCTATTACTATGTCATAAGGGATTCCTTCATATTCTGGTTGTATATTAAAGTCTTCTGGAATTGTATTTCGCTTTTCTGGTTTCTGAATTACTGTTACTTGTCCACTTGTTTCCAAAATTGCATATTCTACATCTCCTAAATTTACAACATTGTTTCCTCTTAATCTTTCTTGTAATTCATTAATTGTAAAACGTTCTCTTTGTAAAGCTTTTTCATCAATTTTTCCTCGATAAATTAAAATTCTCGGTTTACCACATATGATTTCTCTTCCCTTTAGACTTTTCATATTAATAATTGAAATTATTAGATGCATAACTAAAAGTCCTAAAATCGGAATAATTCCATTTGAAATTGGTATTCCTGTTTCTGTCATTGGAATAGACGCTAAGTCGGCTATCATTATAGAAATAGCTAATTCAAACGGCTGTAATTGTCCAATTTCTCTTTTTCCCATTAATCTCATTACAATTAAAACAATAATGTATAAAATAATAGATCTAAAAAATGTAATTAACATAAAAACACTCACTTTTCTTTTTGTTTTATTTTTTACAAATTTTAACTATTTTATGCAAGTTTTTTTGAATAAATAAATTTTTTTTGAGAATAATAATTTTAGAACCTTTGAAAATATGACAAAATGAATTTTATATTCTAAGGAGGTTAGACTTATGTCAGAAGCTCAGGGAAATCAAACAAAATCAGGAGCTTCTACTGCATGGCAAATTATAGGTAGATTAGTTGCTTCTGCAGTAGTATTAGCAATTACTGCATTTTTTACACCAGGATTTACCATTAATAATTTTTGGACTTTAGTTATTGCTGCTGTCGTCCTAACAGTTATTGATTATTTAGTTATCAAATTTACTGGTTTACATGCCAGCCCTTTTGGTAAAGGTTTTGTAGGTTTCGCATTAGCAGCTATTATTTTATATGTAACACAATTCTTTGTAGCAGGATATTCAATATCTTGGATTGCTGCCATAATTGGTGCTTTAATCTATGGTGTAGTTGATTACTTTATTCCTGGAAATCAACAAATGTAGCAAAAAAAGTGAAAACTTAGTTTTCACTTTTTTTGTTGTTCTGAACAATAACTTTTAATATTACAATCGCTTTATATTATGGTATTTTTATCATAAAATCATTGTTTTTCTATTATGTCATTTTGATTTTTATAAATACTGTTTTGTGGTATTACTCCTCTTACTGAAGATAAAGGATAAATATTAGAGTTCTTTCCAATTACTGTTCCTGGATTTAATACACTACCACATCCTACTTCTACTTCATCACCTATCATAGCTCCGATTTTTTTTATGCCTGTTTCTATTCGTTCTTTTCCTTTCTTGATTACAACCAATTTTTTATCTGATTTGACATTAGATGTAATAGAACCTGCTCCCATATGAGATTTATAACCCAAGATAGAATCCCCTACATAATTATAATGAGGTACTTGCACTTTGTTAAATAAAATAACATTTTTTAATTCTGTAGAATTGCCAACTACTGCTCCATCTCCTACAA
>CANQES010000101.1 GCA_947595555.1 uncultured Clostridia bacterium
CATGACCAAGTACAATACAATTTTCAAATGGAGTTCTATTAAATAGAGCTGTTCCTACTGCTGTTAATGTATAGAACCATCCTCTTGTTTGGTCAACTGCTTCTGAAATAAATTGAGCTGGAAAATTGTTATCAAACATTTCTTTATTTTCAAATGGATAATGCCATTGTGCAAAAGGCATAGAACCAGAATCAAACCAGCAATCAATAACTTCTTTTGCTCTGCGCATCTTTTTTCCACATTTTGGACACTTCAAATATACGTTATCAATATATGGTTTATGAAGTTCAATATCTTCTGGTACATCAATTCCTTTTTCTTTTAATTCTTTAATAGAACCTATACATTCTTGATGACCACAATTTTCATCTTCACAAGTCCAAACTGGAAGTGGTGTTCCCCAATAACGGTCTCTTGAAATTCCCCAGTCAATTACATTTTCTAAGAATTTTCCAAATCTTCCTGTTCTAATAGTATCTGGATACCAATTAACTTTGTTATTATTATCTACTAATTCATCTCTTAGTTTGCTCATTGCAACAAACCAACTTTCTTTTGGATAATATAAAAGTGGTGTGTCACATCTCCAGCAATGTGGATAAGAATGTAGATGTTTTTCTTTACTAAATAATTTGTTTTCCTGTTTTAGCCATTCACATATACTCTCACTACAGTCTCTTACAAATTTTCCAGCCCATGGCTTTACTTCTTCTACAAATTTACCAGATTTGTCTACTAAATTAATAAAAGTAATTCCATTTTGCTTTGAAACATAACTATCATCTTCACCATAAGCAGGTGCAATATGAACAATTCCAGTACCATCTTCCAAATTTACATAGTCTCCATGTATTACTTCAAAAGCTTTTCCTTCTACCTTAGCAAATGGCATTAATTGCTCATATTTCATTCCAAGTAATTCCTCGCCTTTATAAGCTTTCAATATCTCATATGGTGTTTCTTTTAATACAGTTTCTATTAAATCTTTTGCCAAAATATAAGTTTCATATTGTGGTTCATCATCAGTTCCTATATTAGCTTTTACCTCTGCATATTCATATGATTTATTTAAACATAAAGCTAGATTTGATGGCAAAGTCCATGGTGTTGTTGTCCATGCCAAAATATATTTATCTTCATCTTTTACTTTAAATTTAGCAATACATGTCATGTCTTTTACATCTTTATACCCTTGTGCTACTTCATGAGAAGAAAGTGCTGTACCACATCTTGGACAATATGGCATAACTTTATGACCTTCATACAAAAGCCCTTTTTCCCACATTTGTTTTAAAGCCCACCAAACTGATTCAATATATTCATTTTGGTATGTTACATAAGGATTATCCATATCAACCCAAAAACCTACTTTATTAGTCATATCTTCCCACATAGATACATATGTAAAAACACTTTCCTTACATTCTTTTACAAATTTCTCAACACCATAATCTTCTATCTGTTCTTTTCCAGAAATTCCTAATTTTTTCTCAATTTCTAATTCAACAGGAAGTCCATGAGTATCCCATCCTGCTTTACGAATTACTCTATACCCTTTCATAACTTTATATCTAGGAATAATATCTTTCATTACCCTAGTTTCAATATGCCCTACATGTGGCTTTCCATTAGCTGTAGGTGGTCCATCATAAAAGGTAAAATATCTTTTTCCCTCATTCATTGCAAAATTCTTTTTAATAATATCTTTTTCTTTCCAAATCTTTGCAACCTCTCTCTCCATTCCTACAAATCCATCTTTCAATTCAACTTTCTTATACATTTTCATTCCTCCTTTTAAGGATTTGGGGACGGCCCCATAATCCTCACTTCATTCAAAAAAGCTATTTCAATCCTATTACTAGGACGAAATAGCTTTGTTCCGCGGTACCACCTATTTTAGTGAATTTCATTTTTATACAATTCACTCTCTCATGTCCCTTTAACGCAGGTGTACGACTAAACTTAATTTGATTTTTGCATTTTTTCATTTCAGTCTAGTAACTAACTAGGTGATAATAAATAATTTTTACTTACCAAATTTTCAGCTTCCTTTGGCTCTCTTTTAGATATTATATTATTTACCGTGTCCTCGTTTTTGCCTTTTTATATTTTAATTGCTATTTATTATATCATATTTTTTTATTTTTGCAATAGTTTTTAATAAAAAAGCAAGGATTATGGGGTCGTCCCCAAATCCTTGTTTCAATAGCTTTTATTTATTTTTGCTAAATAATGTTACTTCTTGAAATAAAAAGTCATGTACTTTTTCCCAAGTGATATCTTGATGTAAGAATTCATTGATTTCGTCTTCTACTTTTTGTTGATATGGTGTTAGTTCTACTTTTATTTCTCTATTCCAGTCTATTTCTTGTAGCCAAAATGCTTTGAACTTGTCCCAAAATCCTATTTTTGCTGGTAAATTACCTTTTGATTGTCTTATTGTTCCAGCATTTTCTTGTGCCTCACCACCAAATTCAACTCCACCGAAAACTCCTTCTACTTTATTTTCTTCTAAATTTGCCACTTTTATTTCCTCCTTCGTAATTTTATACAAATTATTAATTTATTTATACTATACATTTTTGAAATAATCAAGTAGTTTTACAGATTTTTATATTAAATGTTTATTACTGGTTTGTTACAATTTTGTTACATTGTTCCATTTTTAGCAAAATATGGTCGCTTTCTGCCCCTACACATTTAGCTTTAATTATTTCGTTTTCCAATTTTTTTTCACTCTTTATCAGTGCTAGAATGTAATTTTTTGTATGTCCTTGGTAATACCCATTTTTTTCTTCTTCAACTAATATTTCTACTTCTTTTCCAATATACTTTTCATTATACATCTTTTGATTTTGATTTGATAGTTCAATTAATTTATTACTTCTCTCTTCCTTTATTTTTCCATCTATTTGACATTCCATTTCTGCTGCTTTTGTTCCTTTTCTTTGAGAATATTTGAATATATGCATTTTATAAAATTTAATATCTTTTAAAAATTGATACGTTTTATCAAATTCTTCTTGACTTTCCTGTGGAAATCCAACTATTATATCTGTCGTTAAAATAACATCACTATAATTTTTTCTTAATCTTTCTACAATAATTTTAAATTCATCAATTGTATATCTTCTATTCATTCTTTTCAATGTTTCATCACATCCGCTTTGTAAAGATAAATGAAAATGATGACACACCTTTTTTAGTTTCGTAAGTCTTTTTACAAATTCTTCTGTAATCAATAATGGTTCAATAGAGCCTAAACGAATTCTTTCGATTCCCTCTATTTTATTTATGTCCTCCAATAAATCAATTAAACTATATCGCTCTTTAAAATCTTTTCCATACGATGCTATGTGAATTCCTGTTATTACTACTTCTTGAATCCCCTGCTGTGCTATTTTTTTAATTTCTGACGTTATATTTTCTGGTCTTCTACTTCTTACTCTTCCTCTAGCATAAGGAATGATACAGTAAGAGCAAAATCTGTCACAACCATCTTGAACTTTAATTACTGCTCTTGTCTTGTCTGTATATGTTATATCTCCCAACTCTACATATTCCCTTTGTCTCATTACATCTTCAATGTCTTCTTGTTTCTCATTACTTTCTATATACTTTTCTACTGCCTGTACAATGTTCTTTTTCTCATTATTGCCTAATACTAAATCAATTTCTTCTATATTTTCAACTTCTTTTTTAGCTACTTGCACATAGCATCCACAAGCCACTACTATAGCTTGAGGATTTAATTCTTTTACTCTTCTCAACATTTGTCTCGACTTTCTATCTGACATATTTGTCACAGTACAAGTATTTACAACATATATGTCTGCTTGTTCAGTTGGTTCTACAATTTCATATTTTCTCTGCAAAAATTGTTGTATCATGGCATTAGTTTCATATTGATTCACTTTACATCCTAATGTAATAAAAGCTACTTTATTCATTTTAATTTCCTTCCTCTTTAATAGTAAAATGTCGCTAAAAATGATAGCGACATTCAAAATTATTTTCTTGCTTTACCTTCCATAACATCTAAGTTATCTAATGCTTTTCCTGTTCCAAGCGCTACACAAGACACTGTATCTTGTGCAATCATAACATTTATTCCTGTTTTTTCTTGTAAAAGTTTATCTAATCCGTCTACCAGGCATCCTCCTCCTGTCATATAAATTCCTTTATCACTAATGTCTGCGGCTAACTCTGGTGGTGTCTTCTCTAAAACAGAATGAACTGCATCTACAATCATCATAGCTGGCTCAATTAAAGCCTCTAACATTTCACTAGAATGAATAACTATCGTCTTAGGAAGTCCTGTTATTAAATCTCTTCCTCTAATATCCATTTCAGTATCTTGTATTTTAGGAAAAACACATCCTATATTTACTTTTAAATCTTCTGCCGTTCTTTCTCCTATCATAATATTATGTTTTTTCTTAATATATTTTACAATCGCTTCATCAAATTTATCTCCAGCTATTTTTAAAGAAGTACTAACTACAGAACCTCCCAAAGATATAACTGCAATATCAGTAGTTCCTCCTCCAATATCTACTACCATATTCCCGCATGGTTTAGATATATCAATACCTGCTCCAATAGCAGCTGCTATTGGTTCTTCAATTAAATATACTTTTCTAGCACCAGCTTGTGAAGCAGCATCAACTACTGCCTTTTTTTCAACTTCTGTTACTTGTGAAGGGATACATATCATAATTCTAGGAGCAAATA
>CANQES010000102.1 GCA_947595555.1 uncultured Clostridia bacterium
CAGGACCAAGATATTGCCCTTCTATAGAAGATAAAGTGGTTCGATTTAGCGATAAACCAAGACATCAAGCGTTTGTAGAGCCGATAGGTAGGGATACAGAAGAAATGTATATACAAGGAATGAGTTCTTCTTTACCAGAAGACGTGCAAATCGCTTTATATCATACAATTCCTGGATTAGAGAAGGCGGAATTTACAAGGCCAGCATATGCTATTGAATATGATTGCATAAATCCATCTAATCTTAAACTTTCATTAGAATATAAAGGGATTGATGGATTATTTATGGCAGGGCAAATCAATGGAACATCTGGATATGAAGAAGCAGCATGTCAAGGATTAATAGCAGGAATAAATGCAACTCAAAAAATCAAAGGAAATGAACCTCTTATTTTAGATAGAACACAAGGATATATAGGTGTTTTAATTGATGATATTGTTACAAAAGGAACAAATGAACCATATAGAATGATGACGTCTAGAGCAGAGTATAGGTTATTATTAAGGCAGGACAATGCAGATTTAAGATTGACGCCAATTGGATATAAAATAGGCTTAATATCAGAAGAAAGATATGAAAGATTTAAACAAAAACAACAAAGAATAGAAAAAGAAATACAAAGGTTAAGGAAAGACATAGTAAAACCAACACAAAAAACAAATGAATTATTAAAAAAATACGGAACAACAGAATTATCAACAGGTACAAAGATGTCAGAATTATTAAAAAGAACAGAATTAGACTATGAAAAACTAGCAAGCATTGATACTGAAAGACCAGAATTGACAAGACAAGAAAAGGAAGAAGTAAACATTCAAATAAAATATGAAGGATATATAAAAATGCAAGAGCAACAGGTAGAAAAATTTAAAAAATTGGAAACAAAAATATTATCAGAAAATATAGATTATGAATCAATTAAAGGAATTAGCTTAGAGGGACGACAGAAGTTAAATAAAGCAAAGCCACATTCAGTCGGACAGGCATCACGAATTTCAGGAGTTTCACCAGCCGATATAGCAGTTTTGTTGGTTTATTTACAACAAAAAGGAAAGGAGGAATAATGAAAAAAGGAGAATTCGAAAAACAAATAAGAGAATATGCTGAAGAACTTGGAATGTCGTTAACAAATATGCAGGTAGATAAATTTTTTACATACATGGAATTGTTATTAGAGTGGAATGAAAAAATTAATCTGACAGCCATTACAAAACCAGAGGATATTATACTAAAACATTTTATTGATTCTATGACAGTGGCCAAGTATATAAAGCCAGAATCTAGAATTGTTGATATAGGAACAGGAGCAGGATTTCCAGGAATTCCACTAAAAATTATTAGAGAAGATTTAGATATTACTTTATTAGATTCATTAAATAAGAGAATTAATTTTTTAAGAGAAGTGATAGATAAATTGCAATTAACCAAAATAAACGCAATTCATTCACGTGTAGAAGATATGGGAAAGAATAAAAATTATAGAGAAACTTTTGATGTTGCAATATCAAGAGCAGTAGCAAACTTATCTACTTTAGCAGAATATCAAATTCCTTTGGTAAAGCTAGATGGTGTTTGTATTAGTATGAAGGGAAGCGATGTTGAGGATGAACTCGCATCAAGTGAGAATGCTATAATTTTGTTGGGCGGAAAGGTAGAGAAGGTTGATCAGTTTCAGTTGCCTAAGAGTGATATGAATAGAAGTGTTGTTGTTATAAGAAAATGTAAGAGTACTCCAGCAAAGTTTCCAAGGAAACCAGGAGTGCCATCAAAAGAGCCTCTTTTTTAAGGGGCTTTTTTATACAAATAAAGTTGTTACAGTTCATGTGGTTTAATATAGCATGAAGCAAGATAATATATTATTTATTTGTAACTCCCAACTACATAACAGACTGTAAAGCAAAAGGCTTTAATAATTATATTTTGAATAACTGCGTAAGCGACTAAACGAGCTATGCGAGTGCGATTTGGAGCAACTGACATATTAATCTTTTTATTGTGGAAGTTGCGACACCAAAGTTATGAATAAATATAATTATTAAAAGCCTTTGCATCACAGTCTGTAATTTGTTGGTCCCCACGAATTGTTACTTCATAAATAATATATTATCTTGCTTCATGCTTATATCAAGGTAGCTGAAATGTAACATTAAATTATATAAATTTCATATTTTGTATTGACTTTTTTTAGATATTTTTATATCATAATAATGTAAAATCAAACAAACTAATAAATAAATATTAACTAAAAATGGAGGCAATGAAATTGGGAAAAATATTAGCAGTAGCAAATCAAAAAGGTGGAGTAGGAAAAACCACAACAACCGTTAATTTAAGTACTATTTTAGCGAAAAAAGGAAAAAAAGTATTACTAATTGATGCTGATCCTCAAGGTAATGCTACAAGTGGTTTAGGAGCAGAAAAAGAAGTGGAATTATCAACATATGATGTATTAGTAAGTGATACACCTATGAAAGATGTCATACAAAATACAATAATAAAAAACTTGAAAATTTGTCCATCTAACATCAACTTAGCAGGTGCAGAAGTAGAATTAGTATCTATGATGTCAAGAGAACAAAGACTAAAAGAAAAATTAGAAGACATCAAAGAAAAATTTGACTATATTTTTATTGATTGTCCACCATCTTTAGGGTTAATCACATTAAACTCTTTTACAGCCTCTGATAGTGTTTTAATACCAGTACAATGCGAATACTTTGCATTAGAGGGATTAGGGCAGCTATTAAATACGATTAATTTAGTAAAAAAGCATTTAAATAAAAACATTCAAATCGAAGGAGCTTTACTTACCATGTATGACATTAGGACAAACCTATCAAATCAAGTAGTAAAAGAAGTCAAAAAATATTTTGAAGACAAGGTATATAAAACGGTAATACCAAGGAATGTAAGACTAAGTGAAGCACCAAGTTATGGAATGCCAATTACTGAATATGATCCTAGGTCAAAAGGAGCAAAAAGTTATATAAAATTTGCAAAAGAATTTCTAAAAATGAATGAGGAAGAAAAAAAGGCAAAACATATGTTATAAAGAGGGGGAATAGAAAATGGCAAAAATGACAGGATTAGGAAAAGGACTAGATGCATTATTTGGTCCAGTACCAGAAGAAGAGCAACAACAAGAAAATGACACATTAAAAAATTTGAAGGTGACTGACATAGAACCAAACAGAGATCAGCCAAGAAAGAAATTTGATCAAGAATCTTTAGAAGAATTGGCAGAATCAATCAAAGAATATGGTTTAATTCAGCCAATTGTAGTAACAAAAAAAGACAGTTATTATAGCATAATTGCAGGAGAAAGACGATGGAGAGCTTCTAAAATAGCAGGGTTAAAGGATATTCCAGCTATTATTAGGGAAGACAATGAGCAAATCAATTCAGAAATATCTTTAATAGAAAATATGCAAAGAGAAGACTTAAATCCAGTAGAAAAAGCGATGGGCATAAAAACATTAATAGACAGCTATGGAATGTCACAAGAAGAAGTAGCTAAAAAACTAGGAAAAGGTAGAAGCACTATTGCCAATTGGGTAAGAGTATTAAATTTAGAACCACGTGTATTAGACATGGCAAAAGAGGGAAAAATAACAGAAGGATACTGTAAAGCCTTACTAGCAATTACAGATCCAGAAAAACAATATCAAACTGCATTACAAATGATTGAAAGAGGAGCGACAGTTAGACAAGTAGAAAAAAGAGCAAAAATAAAAGAAACTAAAGAAGAGCAACAAAGAAATCATATTTTATATAAAAGCATAGAAGATAATTTTCAAAGCTTTTTTGGAACAAAAGTAAGACTAGACGCAGGAAGGAAAAGAGGAAAAATAATAATAGAATATACGTCAAATGATGATTTAGAAAGAATTTTAGGATTAATTCAGTAACTTTTAGGAAAAGAGGAATTTTATGGAAGAACTCATGGGCATAATAAAAAGTGATGTATTTTTACTTACTATGATTGGAATAATAATATTATTATTTTTAGGATTTATTATATTAATTGTAAAATATTCAAAATTAAGTAAAAAATATCAAAATTTTATGAAAAAGCTAGGAAATGGTAACAATATAGAAGAAGACTTAAAAACATACATGAACAAAGTAGAAGAAATAAAAAAGCAAAATGAAGAAGTAATCACATATATTACAAGATTAAATAAAGATGTATCAAAATGTATCCAAAAAGTGGGAATAGTTCGTTATAGTGCCTTTAAAGATACAGGAAGTGATTTGAGTTTTGCATTAGCTTTATTAGATGAGAATAATGATGGAGTAGTTTTAAATGGTATTTATTCAAGAGAGATGTCTAATATATATGCAAAACCTGTAAATAATGGAAAATCTACTTATACAATATCAGCAGAAGAACAGCAAGCAATTCAAAAGGCAATAGGTTCTAATGATATATATAGAATTAATTAGATAATTAGTTACTGTTCAAATTAAACTTTAAAATAATTGATTTAATCTGAACAGTAACGATGAAAAATCTAAAATTTACTATTGACAAATTTTTATAAAAATGCTAAGATAGGAATTGTCGCTGGACATATATCTAACCATATGGAGAGGTGGTCGAGTTGGTTTATGGCACCAGTCTTGAAAATTGGCGTGCGTTTGTAGCGTACCGTGGGTTCGAAT
>CANQES010000103.1 GCA_947595555.1 uncultured Clostridia bacterium
GACCCTCTTTGGGAATATTTTCTAATCCTATTATGTCTGCTCTATAATAAATTTTACACCACAGATATATAGCACCTCTTACTATCCATTTTACGATTCTTTTAAAAGCCTTTTTCAATTTCATTCCTTCTTCCTATATTATTTATTTATAATGTCTACAATTCTACCTACTACTTCTTCAATTGTCATTTTTGTTGTGTCTACATAAATTGCATCTTCTGCCTTTTTTAATGGTGCAACTTCTCTACTCGAATCTCTCTTATCTCTATCTATTATATTTTTTAATACTTCTTCATATGAAGTATCTATTCCTTTTTCTTCATTTTGCTTTACTCTCCTTTTTGCTCTTTCCTCTGGAGAAGCATCTAAATATATTTTTACATTTGCATTAGGAAACACTACTGTCCCAATGTCTCGACCTTCCATAATGACATTTTTTCCTTCTGCTATTTTTCTTTGTATGTCTAATAATTTTTCTCTTATAATAGGAACAACTGATATTGGAGATACAAAATCATTTACATCGTTTTCTCTAATTCTTTTTGTGACATCTTTCCCATTTAAAAAAATACTACCATTTTCCATCATGTCGATATTTATTCGATTTAGCATGTCCTTAATTTTGTCAGTTTCTTCTATTTTGATTTTTTCCTGTAGCATATTTAAAGCAACACATCTAAAAGTTGCTCCTGTATCAATATTAATTAATCCTAATTTTTCTCCTACTAATTTTGTAATTGTTCCCTTACCACTTCCAGCAGGTCCGTCAATTGCTACTACAAATGACATTTTTTATTCCTCCTCTATCTTTCATCTCCAAAAAATTGATTTAGTTTATCTAAATAATTAGTTTTTCCATGTTCTGTTTTAAACATACTCATTCTATTTTTTTCGATATTATTGCGTTCTTTATATGTTCCTATAATGTCTTTAATTTCTTGTATTTGTTCTTCTGTCAATCCCTGTTCTTCTAATTCTGGTAAAATTGCATAAATTCCATATTGATATTCTTCTGATAAATCTATTGACAAATTTGGGTATTTGTCAAGTGTATAAATATTACCTTCCTCATCTTTAATGTAAATTGACTCATTTTTATTATATTTTTTGAATCTTTTTTTATATTGATAAATGCCATCAATTGGTAGTTTGATTCCTACTATGTCTTCAATTTTGCTTTGTATTTCTTCATAATCATGTTCCTTTATTTTTGCAGCTAGATATAAATCTTTTCGGACATCATTTTTTCTTATTAATTTTCTTATATTTGCAATAAACTGTTTTTCTTCTTCATCATATTCTGCTGTTTTGCTTTTTTGTGGATTTAACAAACTAATTGCTATTTGCAATAAAGTTTTACTATCTGGAATTATTGCTTTTAATAATTTATTATTTTTTAATTGCTCATCATCACTAATAAATGCATTCAAAAATAAAATATCATTTGTTTGTAAAAAATCATCTAAATCTATTTCATCTAATGGTTTTCCTACAATGTGACTCAAATATTCATGTATTTCGCTTGCAGTCTTAAACTTTCCTTCCAATATCTGTTTTGTTAATTTATAAGTTACTTCCTTCAATGGTTCTTTTCTAACTGATCTATAATAAGACTTATACATGTCATTTCTAGTTTCTAAAAATTTTTCTACAAATTCGATAGCTTCTGGTTTATATGCATATCTATACGCTCCTTCTTCAGGAATATAAGTTAATTCACACATATTACTTAAATTAAAAATTATCTCATCTATTGTTTTGTCTCCAATATATACTCTATCTCTTGCCAAATAATCCATTCTGTCAAAGTCTATATTTCCTTCACAAAAACTTTCTAAAGAGCCATCTCCTTCTAAATTGCTATCTTGTTCATTCGCCTTTATTTTATCTAATGATTCTTTTACTTCCTTATTTTCATTGATTATTCTTTGTCCAATATCTTCATGTGTACAATTTTCATCACCAATTATTGATTCTATTGTATGTGAAAACATAGCATGTCCAATATCATGAACACACATGAATTTAATTTTTTCTACCAAGTAGCCTTTTAGTTTATTTTCTTCTATATATTTTCTCCATTCTGGTTTTCTATATTGTAAGGCTAAAAATTGTACGCAGTTTCGATAAGCTCCTTTTGAATGCTCTAATCTTGTATGATAGATATTAGGTTCACAAAATATTTCTGAACCTAATTGCATTATTTTTCCCTCTCTTTTTAATGCTTTTGTCTGAAATAATTCATAAATTTCTTTTGTATAATAAATGTTATCATCTTTAAAATAAGAACTTAATGTAATATCCTCTTCTTGCAATATTTCTACATTTTCTCCAAATAACCATCTTAATAATTCTTCTTGTTCTTCTCTGCTTACTTCCATCTATTCTCCTCTTTCTGGTACATAGATATTTTTTGCTACTACATCTAACTCTACCACATTCATAGCTGTCAATTTTTCAATTTCTTTTCTTGCTTTTTCTTTAAACTCTTTTAATCCATCCATAACATTATATCCATACAGAATAGTAACTTCCATATAGATTTTAGCGCCTTCTCCATAATTTTCCACTCTAGTTTTTAATATTTTGTAAATTGCTGGTGTTTGTACTGCTAAGTATTCCAAAATTTGTCTAAATACTATATCAGAAATTGTAAATTTTCCCATATAACTAAATGTCGGCCTTATTATAGATTTTTCTGATATGTACGGCTTTTGTCCTTTTCCTTTTGATTTAAATATTTGAAGTGGGTCTAATAAATAACCTGAAAAGTCTTTTTTTATTTCAAAAGTTGGTACTGGAATAACATGCTTTCCTTCTGTTACTCTAATTCTTCTTGCCGTCTCCATTTCTGCTTCTGTTGCCACATCAGTAATATAAATAGTCTCTTCTATGTCTGGCAATCCTAAATTAGCAGCAATTTTTTGTACCATTCCATCTGAAGTTCCCAAAATTAAAATACTTTGGGGTTTATATTTTTTTAAAGCCTTTATAATGTCTTCCTTTTCTTCATCTTCATAAAAAAGCGCATGCCTAACAGTTGCAACTTTCGTTGGCGCTTTTTTAGCAGATTCTCCTGCTATTACTTCATTATCTTTTATTAATAGTCCATCATCAATAATAAAATGTGTGTCTTTTTCTCCTGCTACCATTTGTGCTCGATAACTTTTTCCTGTCCCAGATGGACCTACAAATGCATATACTTTCATTTTATTAGCAAACATCATCTATTTTCTCCTTGCGGATTTGGGGACGGCCCCATAATCCTTGTTTTTAATTTAAATAAAATATAAGGATTATGGGGCCGTCCCCAAATCCGCATTCAAGTTTTTTCTTCTTAACTGTCCGACATGCTGCTTCTATATCTGAACCTAGCTCTCTTCTTATTGTTGCTACAATTCCATGGTCATTCAAATAATCTCTAAATTTCATAACATTTTCAATTGAACTTTTGTTGTATTGACCATTTTCAATCTTGTTAATTGGTATTAAATTAACATGGCATAACATTCCTTTTAATAGCTTTACTAATTCTTTTGCATCTTCTAAATTATCATTATTGTCTTTTGCTAAAGCGTATTCAAATGAAATTCTTCTATTGGTTTTTGCCATATAGTCTCTACATGCTTGTAATAGTTGTTCTATTGGATATATTTTGTTTACTGGCATCATACTGCTTCTTTTTTCATTATTTGTTGCATGTAGGGAAATTGATAATGTACATTGTATATTTTCTTCTGCTAATTTATAAATTTGTGGTACTAATCCACTTGTCGATACACTTATATGTCTTGCTCCAATGTTTAAACCCTTAGGGTGATTTATTTTTCTAATAGCATTTACTACATTATCATAATTGTCCAATGGTTCTCCAATCCCCATAAATACTACGTTTGAGACTCTTTCTCCTGTATCTTGTTCCACTTTTATAATTTGCTCTACTATTTCTCCACTAGTTAAGTTTCTAATAAAGTTAATCCCTGTTGAAGCACAAAATTTGCATCCCATTTTGCATCCAATTTGTGTAGATACACATACACTATTACCATGATGATATTTCATTAAAACTGTTTCTATCGCGTTTCCATCTAAAACATCAAATAAATATTTTATGGTTCCATCTTTTGATTCTTGTTTCCTTAAAATTTTAAAGTTGCATATATTATAATTTGATTTCAATTTTTCCCTTAACTCTAATGATATATTTGTCATGTCATCAAATGTTTGCACTTTCTCTGTGTATAACCATTGACATATTTGCTCTGCTCTATATGGTTTTTCTCCTATTTCTTTTAGCTGTTCTTTTAAGTCTTCTAATGAATAATCTTTTATGTTTTTCATTTTTACACTATCCTTTATATTTTTGAATATTTTTTCCAATTTCTTTCGGTATAATAATTTTTGTTTTTATATCTGGTTTTTTAGGCATAATTAAATTTTCTAATCTTTGTATCATTTTATAATCTTTTTTAAAGATTATAAAACAAAGACTCCTTCTAATTTTATCATATATGGTTTCTTTTCTTATGACTAAGCTTGTTTCTATTAGATTAGACATATTTTTTCTCCTAATATTATTTACTTATCTATTATACTAAAAATTTTTTTTATTTTCAACATATCATATCTATAAAATAATACGAGTATCAAATTGTTAATCTGATA
>CANQES010000104.1 GCA_947595555.1 uncultured Clostridia bacterium
TGAAATCGCTATCTCCAGTAATTCGATAGTATTTAATTCCTGTATGAACTCTAACACCATTATGTGCAATATAAGGTTTAATATATTCATAATCAGCATCATAACCTATGTCACGATAGAAATCTCTATAATTGTAATCACCAGGATATCCATTAATAGAACTCCAAACTTGTCTTGAAGATTCAATATCACGACCGAATGCGACAACACCTTCTGGTGAGACTATTGGTGCAAATGTACCATAAATAGGAGTTGGATCCGCATATAAGATTCCATGAGATTCAGTTATAACATATTCAATTCCAAATTCTTTTAAATATTTATCAGCTTCTGGTATATAACCACATTCAGGAAGCCAAATACCACGAGGTTTTCTTCCAAAGTATCTTTCATATGTTTGTACTCCGACAGCAATTTGAGCTTTGACCGTTTTTTCATTTACATATAAAATAGGAAAGTAACCATGAGTAGCTCCGCAAGTGATAATTTCTAAAACACCAATATCTTGAAAATGCTTAAATGCTTCAATTAAATTGCAATGATAAACTTCTTTAAAAAGATGTAAGTCATTTGAGTAACGGTCAAAATAATAGTGTGATAGTTTGTTTAGTCTTTCATCTCCAGCAGTTCTTTTTATTTCTTTTTCAGATAGTTCAATTAATTGCTCTAAATAATGTATATATTTTTGTTGCAATAATTTATTATCTAACATAGAAAGTAAAGGAGGAGTCATTGACATGGTAATTCGAAAATGAACTCCTTCTTCTACTAGTTTTTTAAAATTAGTTAATAGGGGAATATAAGTTTCAGAAATTGCTTCATATAACCAAGATTCTTCTAAATAGTCATCACTTTCAGGATGATGTATAAAAGGAAGATGTGCATGAAGTACAAAACTTACATATCCTTTTTTTTCTTGCATGTTAATTCTCCTTTGTATTTTATCTTATCTTAATCTAGATGAAAGACTGGTAGAGGAAGGGTTCCCTGATGTTGGATTAGATAAATCGTAAAGTTCTTCTATGTTTTCATCTTGATAAATAGCCTTATATAAATCATAAATATTATATATTTTTCCGATATTATTAATAAATGATATGGAATTTATATTTTTTGTAGTTTGTTTTCCGGTTTTTACATGTCTAAAATATACTATTTTTTGGTCTTTATTAAAAAGAATTCTATCATTAGGAGTTTCAATGTTGTTTGAAGTAGTAATGTGAATATAGTCTGTATTTAGTTTTTCTGTTTTTATTACAGGACGTCTACCAAGTTCAATACGATAATTGCATTTACTATCATTTATATGTAAATACCAACTGTTGGCAAAATCATTTATCTCCACTTCAAAACTATAATTTAATGTGTCATTATGTATTATTAAAATAGGTCTTGTTGTTTCAAAAAAGTTGTCTCCATATTGTTCTTCAAATTTTTTTCTATCACTATCGGAGATGTCCCAATATACAAATAGATTATTAGGAGTTTGTGCCAAAACTTTAACAATGGTTTGGTTGTATCTGTAAGGCAAGTCATAATATTCAACGACTTCAACTTTTTTTCTTGATGTTGTTTTCTTAGTACTAGTAACTGCTTTTTTTGTAGAAGACTTCTTTGTAGCTGCTTTTTTAGCAGTAGCGTTTTTCTTGGTAGCAGCTTTTTTTGTTGTTTCTTTTTTTGTACTAGGTTTCTTTTCAGTTGCTTTTTTAGTTGTTTCTTTTTTTGCACTAGGTTTCTTTTCAGTTGCTTTTTTAGTGGTTGCCTTTTTTGCAGTAGTTTTTGTAGTTACTGATTTTTTATTGGCAGTTTTGGTTGAAGCAGTTTTTGCAACTGATTTTTTGTTTTCTTTTTTTGTTTCATTTTTATTTTCAATTTCTTTTTGTTCTTTTGTTTTTCTTGGCATTTTTATCCTCCTATGTGACATCTCATACTTTCTATCATATATTATACCAAAATAAAAAGAAATTCAAGTAAAAATCACAAGTTTTTTGAAATATTGGATGTAAAATTTATTATTGTGCTCGAAATTTAAATATATAGGAAGTCAAACGTATATATTTCAATGGAAGTTAAATGATAGATACAAAAATATATATAAAATAGAATTTAACAATTAGATTAAATTAAACAACATCTTCAGATTTTAATTCAGTAATAAAGTCGTCAAGTAATTCTTCAATAGGAACTTTAAAAACATAAGATAATCCGTACAATTCATAATCTTTTAAAACTCTTTTTCCAGTTTCTAGTTTATGCAAAGAAGGCTTTGCGATATCAATACCAATTAAAGCTAACTTGATTGAAAGAGCAGATAAAGATAAATGGTTTTTGATTCTTAGTTCTCGTATTTTGCTACTAGAAACATTTAATTTATTATTGTATTTACTGCATTGATACATAGAACGAAATCCTTTCTTTATTTAATTGTCTAAATTTTATAAGAAAAAAAAGAAAGAATGTATCCACTAGAGGTACGGAAATATTCTGTAAAAACATTACTAGTTAAAAAAATACTACTAATATATAAATACTTTTCACAAGTTTATTTATAATTAGTAGCAATATAAAAATTATATTGATGTATTAACATTTTTTGTCATAATAATTCCATTCATGTTTTTATAATAGTTTTTTCTTGTGCCAATATTTTCAAAACCAAATTTTTTGTATAAATGAATGGCCGGATAATTATCTTCTTTTACTTCTAAAGTTAGAGAAGATACTTTTAGTTTTTTTGATAATGACATAATGTTTTCCAATAAAAGAGTAGCGATACCTTGATTGCGAAAATCTTTTTTGATAACTAAATTCATAATATCAGCTATGTCTAAAATGACTTTTATACCAGCAAAACCAACAATGTCGTTATTTAATTGAGCTACCAAATAATGAGAATTTTCACAATTTAACTCATCTTTCAAAATAGAGGGATTCCAAAAATTATCGAAATCAGACATTAAAATGTCGGAAATGTCATTTAGATGTTCTAACGTCATATTAGAAATTTTTATATCTTTTAAAGAATTTTCTAGATGCCTTTGTGCTTGTGGTTTCTTTAAATAAAGAGGTAGTACATCATCTAATTTATTTTCTTCCCATTTTGAAAGTCCAGCTAGTCCTAAATAATACGAATTTAAAAGGTTATTTTCTGGTTTAGCAAATATAGGAGTTTCAAATTCACTACAAATTTGTGTTTTATAAATGTCAGAACCATCACCAACAAAGCAAATATTAGAACTTGACACATTTTGTTTACACATTTTTAAAGCATTTGTAATTGTGTCTGTACTTGGTGGGATAATTTCAGTATATTGAGAATTTTTTAGCTCATATAAGGCAAAGTAGCAATTATCATTTTTACAATCTAAAATACTAAAAATAAATTCATTTTCTTTAATTGCATAGGCTAAGGCTTCCAAAGAACTAATACCAATACAAGGAATGGATAAACTGTCATGAAAAGCTTTTATAGTTGCTACTCCAATTCGAATACCAGTAAAAGAACCAGGACCTTTATCACAAACAAGTAAATCGATATCTTTTAATGTTAAGTTTGTTTGTATAAAGGCTTGTTCAATCATTGGCATTAAATTTTCAGAGTGTGTTCTACCTGTATTATTATCTAAATTTATAATTAAATTGTTATTTTCTAATATAGAAACACCACAAATATCACTTGCAGTATCAATACTTAATATTTTCAAAATAATCCTCCCATTTTTTTTGGTTTGTATCTATTTTTAAAATTCTTACATTTTCATCACTTTCAATTTTATTAAATGTAATATGAATAAAGTCCTTTGGCAAAGCATCTTTAATTAATTCGCCCCATTCAATAATGCAAATACCATTTCCAAAGTATTCTTCTCCACCAATTTCATAAAATTCAGAAACATCTTCTAATCTATAAACATCAAAGTGATATATAGAGATATCGTCTTTTTGATATTCATTGACAATTGTAAAAGTAGGACTAGAAATGTTATCTTCTAGACCGAAATAACTTAAAATACCTTCGGTAAATTTTGTTTTACCAGAGCCCAAATCACCAGTTAAAACAATAATGTCTTCTTTGTCTAAATAATGAGCAAGTGATTTAGCAAAGTTTTTTGTATCATTTTCATTTTTGCAAATGTACTCAAAATGTTTCATGTCATCCTCCTAAAAGTTACTCATTAGTATTATAATATAAAAAAGCAAAAAATTCAATTAAAAACCTTGATAAATTACAAACAATGTAATATAATTGTAACAAATCTGTAACAAAAAAGAAATGAAGGGAAGAGGAAGATGTTAAAATTTGGTTTAGGGCAAGATATAGGTATAGATTTAGGAACAGCAACAGTTATAGCATATGTGAAAGGTAAAGGAATTGTATTAAGAGAACCATCTGTTGTTGCTGTAGATAACAATACTGGAGAAGTATTAGCTGTTGGACAAGAAGCAAGAAGAATGTTAGGAAGAACACCTGGAAATATAGTAGCAACAAGACCTTTACGAGATGGTGTTATATCAGATTATACTGTAACAGAAAAAATGTTAAAACACTTCATAGGTAAAGTTTGTGGTAAATCACTATTTGCTCCTAGAATCATGATATGTATCC
>CANQES010000105.1 GCA_947595555.1 uncultured Clostridia bacterium
CATTACACCTGCCATTGCAAGTTTTAATGGTATGTGTGTGCTTTGTGCTCCTACCATTTTTCTTCCTACTACTTTTTTAGAATATTGTACAGGAACTCTTCTCTCTGCTTCTTGTACAAATACAACTCCTGCTACTAGTATTAATGCTCCTATTACAATTCCAAGAGCTGTTAATAATCCAGTTGTACTAAATGCACCATTTTGCATAATTAAGTTCCATATCATTGTTAATCCACTTGGTAATCTTGAAACAATACCTATAAAGATTAATAATGAAATTCCATTTCCAATTCCTTTATTTGTAATTTGATCTCCTAACCACATAAGTATAGATGTACCTGTTAATAGTCCAACTATTACTAGTGCTCCTGTTAAGAAGCTATCATCTACGAATATTCCAGAAGATTTATATGAAAGATATACTACTGCTGCTTGTACTAAGGCTAAGATAATTGTTACTATCTTAGTATATTTATTAATTTTCTGTCTTCCCTCTTCTCCACCTTCTTTAGTTAATCTTTCTAAAGCTGGTATTACCATAGCTAATAATTGAATAACAATTGATGCCGTTATGTATGGGCTTATAGATAAAGCAAATACAGAAAATCTTGAAAATGCTCCACCTGAAATCATATCAATTAATCCTGCTAATCCATTTGTTTCTCCCATAGCCTCGTTTAATACGATGCTATTAACTCCTGGTACAGTAATAAAACATCCAAATCTAAATATTACAATTAATAATAATGTATATAATAATCTTTTCCTTACATCTGGTGTCTTTAATGCGTTTTTTATTGTTCTAAACAATTAAATCACCTCAGCCTTTCCACCTAAAGCTTCTATTTGTTCTTTTGCTTTTGCTGTAAATTTCTTAGCTTTTACATTTAATTTTTTCTCTAATTTTCCTGTTGCTAAAACTACGATTCCATCACCTATTTTTCCGATAATTCCTTCTTCTAATAAGCTTTCAGCTGTAACATCTGTAGCTTTTGATTGATTTAACATTTTGAATGTTACTTCTATATAATTTTTAGCGTGGATATTTGTAAATCCTCTTTTAGGTAATCTTCTATATAATGGTGTTTGACCACCTTCAAAACCTCTTCTTACACCTCCACCGCTTCTTGCTTTTTGACCTTTGTGTCCTCTTCCTGCTGTTTTTCCGTTTCCAGAAGCGATTCCACGACCTACTCTATTTCTTTTTACTTTACTTACCGCTGGTTTTAATTCATCTAGTTTCATCTTGCACTTCGCACCTCCTTTATTTGATTACATGGATATTGTATCCCATATTATAGAATTTCTTCTACTTTCTTTCCTCTTTTTCTAGCAACTGTTTCTACTGTTTGCATTGCTTTTAATCCTTCAATTGTTGCATAAACAACGTTTCTTGGATTGTTTGTTCCAATAACCTTTGTTCTTATATTTTTGTATCCTGCTAATTCCATAACTGGTCTAACACTTCCTCCAGCTATGATACCAGTACCTACTGCAGCTGGTTTTAACATAACTTTAGCACTTCCAAATTTACCAATATATTCGTGAGGTACTGTTGTTTCTACAATTGGTACTTCTACTAAGTTTTTCTTAGCTTCTTGGATTGCCTTTTTTATTGCATCTGGAACTTCAGCTGCTTTTCCGTTTCCAACACCTACATGACCTTTTTCGTCTCCAACTACTACTACAGCACTAAATCTAAAAGTTCTACCACCTTTAACAACTTTAGCAACTCTATTAATAGCTACAACTTTTTCTTTTAATTCATTCTTTTCTTCCATAGGTTTTTGTTAACCCTCCTATCTTTATTAATTTTCCTAGAATTTTAATCCGCCTTCTCTTGCAGCTTCTGCTAATTCCTTAATAACACCATGATATATATAACCACCACGGTCAAAAACTACTGTGTCAATCTTTTTTGCTAAAGCTCTTTTTGCTATTAAAGTTCCTAATTCTTTAGCTGCTGCTTTATTAGCGTATTTTGTTTTTACTTCTTTATCTAATGTTGAAGCTTGAACAAGTGTGTTTCCTGCAACATCATCAATAACTTGTACATATAAATTTGTATTACTTCTATATACACATAATCTTGGTCTATCTTGCGTTCCAGATATTTTTCTTCTAACACGAATATGTCTTCTTGTTCTTTCCATTTTTCTATCTGTCTTCTTAACCATTCTTATTACTCCTTTCTTACATTGTTTTAATCAATTTTATTTTCCAGTTTTTCCTTCTTTACGTCTGATAACTTCATCAGCATATTTAATACCTTTTCCTCTATATACTTCTGGTGGTCTCTTTGTTCTAACAACTGCTGCTGTCTCACCAACTAATTCTTTATCAATTCCTTTTACTATAATTGTGTTTGGATTTGGAACATCAAAAGTAATTCCTTCTGGTGCTTCAAATATAACTGGATGTGAGTAACCTAAGGTTAAATTTAAATTGTTTCCTTGTTTTGCTACTCTATAACCAACTCCATTAATTTGTAGTTCTTTGCTATATCCACTTGTTACTCCTATTATCATGTTGTTGATTAAACTTCTTGTTAAACCATGTAAACTTCTTGTTGCTGGTTCATCGTCTTTTCTTGTAACTTTAATTGTATTTTCTTCTATTACAGCAGAAATATCTTTGTGTATTTCTCTTGATAATGTACCTTTTGGTCCTGTTACAGTAATGTTTTGTCCATCAATTTTTACTTGTACTTCTGATGGTACTGCAATTGGTTTATTTCCTATTCTTGACACTTTCTTCACCTTCCTTTTTTGTCTTAAATATTTAAATTGGCATTATTTTTACCAAACATAAGCTAATACTTCTCCACCAATTCCTAGTTCTCGTGCTTCTTTATCTGTCTTTAACCCTTTTGATGTAGAAATAATTGCAATTCCTAATCCGTTTAATACTTTTGGTAATTCGTCTTTTGATGCATACACTCTTAATCCTGGTTTGCTAATTCTTTTTAAACCATCTATTACTCTTGTTCCTTTTTCATCATATTTTAAAGTAATTCTTATAATTCCTTGTGCATCATCTTTTATTTCTTCAAAAGATTTTATATATCCTTCTTTAAATAAAATTTCAGCAATTCCTAGTTTCATGTTTGAAGCTGGAACGTCTACTGTTTTATGCTTTGAACTGTTGGCATTTCTAATTCTCGTTAACATATCTGCTATTGGATCTGTAATGTTCATTAATTACTTACCTCCTTTTCTTATCTTTTATTTGTTGTTATTTTTTCGTTCGATTTACCAGCTTGCTTTTTTTACTCCTGGTATCTCCCCTTTGTGAGCTAATTCTCTAAAACATACACGGCATATTCCATATTTTCTGATGTAACTATGTGGTCTGCCACATAATTTGCATCTGTTGTATTCTCTTGTAGAATATTTTTGTGGTCTTGCCTGTTTTACTTTCATTGACTTTTTAGCCATGGTTTTACTCCTTTCATTTTTTATGGATTTATTCGTACGTCGTTATGCTCCTACAGCTTCTTCTATTGTTCACAACTTCACTTCGTTCAGTTGCGTAAGACATCTGTACGTCGCTATGCTCCTACAGCTGTCTTAAATGGCATTCCTAAAAGTTTTAGCAATTCTTTTGCTTCTTCGTCTGTTTTTGCTGTAGTTACAAATATGATATCCATTCCTCTTAGTTTGTCTATTTTATCATATTCAATTTCAGGGAATATTAGTTGTTCTTTTACTCCCATTGAGTAATTTCCTCTACCATCAAATGAGTTTGTTGATACTCCTCTAAAATCTCTTACTCTTGGAAGGGCTACATTGAATAGTTTGTAAGCAAAGTCATACATTTTGTCTGATCTTAATGTTACTTTACATCCTATATTAACTCCTTCTCTTAATTTAAATGCTGCTATTGATTTTTTTGCTTTTGTTACTACTGGTTTTTGTCCAGTAATTTGCATTAAATCATTCATTGCATTTTCTAATGCTTTAGGATTTTCTTTTAAATCTCCTAATCCTATGTTGATTACTATTTTATCAAGTTTTGGAACTTGCATAATTGATTTATATTCAAATTTTTTCATTAATGCTGGGATTACTTCTTTTTCATATTGTTCTCTCAATTTTTCCATTGCTTATGTATCCTCCTTTCTCTATTTTAATTTTGTTCCGCATTTTTTACAAACACGTACTTTTTTGTCTTTTTCCATGCTATATACAATTCTTGTAGCTTTTCCACATTTTGGGCATACTACGTTTACTTTTGAACTTGGTATTGCACATTCAATTGATAAAATTCCACTTTCGTCTCCTTGTTTTTTGGCTTTAACATGTTTTCTTCTAACATTTACGCCTTTTACAATGATTTTATTAGCTTTTGGATTAACTTCTAATACTTCTCCTGTTTTACCTTTATCATTTCCAGATAAAACTTGAACGTTATCTCCTTTTTTTATTTTCATTTGGAGCCTCCTCCTTTTCTACATTTTTTTGTTTTAATTCTAAATCTGTAATACTTAAAGATTAAAGAACTTCTGGAGCTAATGAAAGTATTTTCATGTAGTCCTTTTCTCTTAATTCTCTTGCAACTGGTCCAAAGA
>CANQES010000106.1 GCA_947595555.1 uncultured Clostridia bacterium
ACTCGAACCCACGGTCTCCAGTGCCACAAACTGGCGCGTTAACCAACTACGCTACATCCACCATTGTTTACATGCACCTCACATGAGCACATATAATATTTTACCCTATCTTCGCCCCAATGTCAACTATTTTTTATAAAAACTTTTACTTAATTACTATTCATACTAAAACTATTCAGCCAATGAATCTGGATCTATTCCATATTGTTGATACATCCATGACGTAATATCAAAAGGCTCTAATGTTTTTGGTAATCCATAGTTTATACCAAATGTTTCTACTTTCATAGAAGTAATTTTAACAGGATTTACTGGCGTACTAACTTCAGAATTTCCACTCTCTTCTGAATCGTCTGCTACTTTTACTTCTACTTCTTCTATTTTATGCACAACATCCATACCTTCTATTACTTTTCCAAAAGAAGTATAATATCCATTTAAAGAAGTATTGTCAGCTGTCATAATAAAAAATTGTGAGCTCCCTGAATTATAAGATTCTTCCGTTAATTCAGCTGAATAAGAAGTATAATCACTCCTTGCCATTCCGACTACTCCTTCTTCAAACTTCAATTTATTACTTTCAACTCCATTAGCTATGAATTCCCCTTTAATGCCATATGCTGTTTCAGCTCCATCATCTTTCAAATCTTTTAGAGTCGCTGATCCCCTACCTGTTCCTTCTTTGTCTCCACCTTGAATCATGAAATCTTTTACAATTCTGTGAAAAGTCAATCCATCATAAAAGCCTCTATTAGCTAACGTTACAAAGTTAGCAACTGTTTCTGGTGCTATCTCTGGATATAATTCCATTTTTACTGTTCCAAAATTTTCTACTTCCATTGTTACAATTGGATTTTTAACTTCCATTGTTATTTTTTTATAATAACCATATCCTAATCCTGCTACTAATACTATTACCAAAATTAGTGCAATTATCCATATAATATTTTTTACTTTTTTCATTTTCTATCTTTCCTCTCTTATTTAAAATAAAAATTGATCTTGCATTCTTTTTAAAGATTGCTTTATGGCTCTTGCCCTTACTTCACCAATTCCTTCTACTTCATCTAAAGTTTCAATATCTGCTGTTAATATATGCTGGAATGATTTAAAAGAACTGATTAAGTTTTCTACAATGCTAGTTGGCATTCTTGGTATTTTAGACAAAATACGATATCCTTTTGTATATACGCCAACTTCATCGTAATTGTCAAAATTTTCATAACCTAATAGTTTTGCTATGTTATATTCATTTGATAATTCTTCATATTCAAGTAATGCTAACTCTTCTAGTATTTTTTCTGCTTTAGGTTTTTTCTTTTTTGATACTACATAATCTTTTATAATTAGCAATTCTTCATTTTCTAGCCCTCCTATTAATTCCTCTAATTGCATTCTTACTAATCTTCCATCATCACCTAATTCATAAATTTGTCTTTGTATTTCTTCTACAATTCTCATTACCATTTCTGCCCTTTGGATTGCTACGATTACATTTTCTAAAGTTACAATGTCATTAAATTCATATTCATTCAATAAATTTAATTTACTGTCAAATACCTTTTTATACTTTTCTAGAGTTTGTATTGCTTGATTTGCTTTATTTAATACAATATCAGTATCTTCTAACACATATCTATCATTCCCTTTAAATACTGTTATGATACTCCTTCTTTGTGATATACTAATTACCAGTTCTCCTGTTTGTTTAGCCGTTCTTTCTGCTGTTCTATGCCTGGTTCCGAGTTTCTAAAGTTATTACTTCTCTTGATGGTATTAGTTGTGCGTTTGCATACAAAATTCTTTTTAAATCTCCACTTAATACAATAGCACCATCCATTTTAGCAAGTTCATATAATTTTGCTGAAGTATATTCTTCGTTAATAGTAAATCCACCATCTACAACATCTTTTAATACTTCATTATTATCTGTTATTAGCAATAATGCACCTGTTTTGGCTCTCAATATATTTTGTAGCCCATTTCTTATGGGAGTACCTGGAGCAATTAACTTTAGAATTTTCGTTATATTGTCTTCTTTTCCTTTTCTCAAATTGACTCTCCCTTCCTATTGTTTCTTAATTTAAAACTCTTTTTATTGCTTCATTTACATCTCTGATGCCTATTATATCTAATTTGTATTTATCTTTCAAGTCTTTTTTGTTACTTTCTGGAATAACACAAGTTTTAAATCCTAATCTTTCTGCTTCTTTTAATCTTTTTTCAATAAGATTTATTCTTCTTACTTCTCCAGTTAGTCCTACTTCTCCCATTAATACCATGTCTTTTGGAATTGGTCTATTTTTAAAGCTAGAAGCTGTTGACATTACAATGCCTAAATCTACTGAAGGTTCGTTAATTCTTAGTCCCCCTGCTACATTTAGGTATATATCTTGTGAACCTAGCATTAAACCTGCTTTTTTCTCTAGCACCGCAATTAACACAGCTAGACGATTAAAGTCGATTCCATTGGCTGTTCTTTTTGGATACCCATAAATTGTTTGTGTAGTTAATGCTTGTAATTCTACTAATATTGGTCTTGTTCCTTCCATACTAGATACAACGCAAGCACCAGCAGGGTTTTCCTCTCTTTCAGAAATTAGTACTTCAGATGGATTTGTAATTTCACACATTCCTTCTTCTCTCATTTCAAACATACCAATTTCATTTGTTGAACCAAACCTATTCTTTACTCCTCTTAAAATTCTATAAGAAAAATATCTTTCTCCTTCTAAATATAATACTGTATCTACCATATGTTCTAATACTCTTGGTCCAGCGATGTTTCCTTCTTTAGTTACATGCCCAATAATGATTGTCGTAATCGCTCTTGATTTGCAAACTCTCATTACCTGCGAAGTTATTTCTCTTACTTGACTCACACTTCCCGCTGCTGCTGATAATTCTTCTGAATACATTGTTTGTATTGAATCAATAATAACTAATTTCGGATTTATATCTAATATTGCTTGATTTACAATATCAATATCCGTCTCTCCTAAAAATAAAATATCTTCATTGTTAATTCCTAATCTATCTGCTCTCATCTTTATTTGCTCTGCTGATTCTTCTCCAGAAACATATAAAACTTTTCCTTCTCCTTTTACTTTATCACAAATTTGAAGTATTAATGTTGACTTTCCAATACCAGGTTCTCCTCCGTAATAATACTAGTGAACCTTTTACTAGCCCTCCTCCTAAGACTCTGTCTAGCTCTCCAAATCCTGTACTAGTCCTGATTGTTTCTTTGGCTTCATATGAATTTAATTTTTGTGGTATGTTACTCTTTAAATCTTTTTGTTTCAAATTACTATTTTTGCTTTCAACTACTTTTTGCTCAAAAAAACTATTCCAACTGTTACATGCTGGACATCTTCCAAGCCACTTACTTGACTCGTTTCCACATTCATTACAAACAAATATTGTTTTACTTTTTGACATGTTATATTTGAAGTGTTTCTATTAAACTATTAATTTTTAGAAACACGTCTCCTTTCTTATTGTTAATAACTTTGACGAGGATTTGGGGACGGCCCCATAATCCTTTTTTAATTTAATCTTTTTTCACAGTATAGCATAATTTTTATAATTTTACTATACTTTGTATAAAATTTTGTGCTATAATATCCTTAATTAAAGGAATGGAGAAAAATTATGATAAAAAGAGAAGATAATCCAGATTTTCTAAATTCGTTTTTAGATTATTCTATTACTATTTTAAATAAATCCACTAACAGTATTAAAGAATATAATTATGATTTAGCTATGTTCTTAAAATTTATAAAAATGCATTTTAATATGACAGATGAAACTGACTTTAAAAAAATAAGAATTGATGATTTAACAATTGATACTATAAAAAAAATTACATTAGAGGATATTCATGCCTTTATTTCTTTTCTAATGCGTGAATATCATAGTAAATCAACAACAAGAGCTAGAAAAGTTTCAACAATTAGAATCTTTTTTAAATATTTAAGTAGAAAGGCTAAATTGATTGATGTTAACCCAGCTCAAGACTTGGAAACTCCAAAATTGGATAAAAGATTACCTAAATACCTTTCTTTAGAAGATAGTATGAAATTATTAAATGTCACTTCTAATGAGGATAATAGGAATACAGAAAGAGATTTTGCTATTATTACTTTGTTTCTTAATTGTGGAATGCGTCTTTCTGAATTAGTTGGTATTAATATTAATGATATCGATTTTGAAGATTTAAAACTAAATGTCATAGGAAAAGGTAATAAAGAACGAACAATATATTTAAATAAAGCTTGTGTAAGTGCAATTAATAACTATTTAAGAGTTCGACCAAGAGAAGGTGTCAAACATGATAGTAAGTCTTCTGAAAAAGCTTTGTTTTTAAGTGAAAGACGAACTAGAATTAGTAATCGAACTGTAGAAAGTATTGTGACAAAACAGTTAATGTCTGCTGGCTTAGATACTAGGAAATATTCTGTCCACAAATTAAGACATACAGCTGCAACTTTAATGTATCAATATGGTCAAG
>CANQES010000107.1 GCA_947595555.1 uncultured Clostridia bacterium
GCTTATTTTTGGTTTTGATGTATCAAAATCTATTGAAATATCTGTTATTATTCCTGTAGTTTGCATATTAACCTCTTTCTATATGTTGGTGCATAAATTCATATTTTGAGTTATCTCCCATATTTTCTAGTAAAAATTCACTAGCTTGTTGTTTGCTTAAATGAGTATTTTTTGCTCTAAATTCATATGTATACATATTTTCTTCTTGTTTTTTTCGTATTCTTTCCTCTATCTCATCTTCATCATAGTTAGCTTCAATTAAATATAAGTCATAATCTTTAGCACTTATTCCTTCAACTGTTTTTGTATCTGTCATATAAATAATTTTATAATTGTCTAGAAATATTCTATAACCACATTGTGGTACATCATGATAAAGTTTTATTGGTACTACCTTAAATAGCTTATAATCATATTTCGTACCTATTTCTAATACATCTATATTTTTTCTTGATACACCACATTCAAGTAAAGGTTTTAATAACCATTCACAACACGCAAATCTTAAAGTAGGTCTTTCTTCTGATAATTTTTTTATAGTAACCTTGTTAAAATGGTCTTTATGTATATGTGTAAGTAATACTAATTTTAGTTTTTTATAATAATTATTTAATTTTTTAAAAGTAACACCACAATCTATTAAAATTGTATTTTCAATAATTACTGCATTGCCTTTGCTACAACTAGATAGAATTTTATAATTCATTCATAGTCACTGTCTTTTCTTCTTTGGATTCATCTGCTTGAACTATAATTGGTTCTGTTGGTTCTTCTTCAATAGGTTCTTGCATTTCTTCTGCTTCATACATTCCTGCTAAGTCCTCAACAAATGTTTCTCTTAATGCTCTTACTTTTGCTACTTTTTCAACCATAGTAGCTCCCTTTGTTCCCCAGTTGAAATTTAATTGACCTTGTCCCGTTTTTTGTGCTACTTCATTGAAACTTACACTTGAATATATTGAATGTGTCCAGTCTTTTCTATGTACTCTTGCCCATCCACCTACTAAACTTTCATTTTCTAGTCTAAATGTGCCTGGTCTTTCTTCAACAGTTCCATCTTCTTTTTGAACTATAATTCCACTCTCCATACCATCATATTTTGGGTTTAATACTGCTCTTTTTAATATAGCATCTTTTCCAACTACTAATTGAGCTGGTGTACCTGCATTATATTTAATCAAGTATGCTTCTCTTAAAAATGGATTTAATTTTCTTACTTTGCATAATTCAGTAAAAAGTTTAAATTCTTGTCTTGTAATAGGTACATCATTTCCTACAATATATTCTTGTACTATTTTAGGTGTTAGCTTTACTTCTTGCCCTTCAACATCAAATTTAACAATTAATTCTTGATTTTCTTTATTTTCTTTATCTTCTTTATTAGTTTCATTACTCATATTCATATCCTCCATTATCTAAGAATTGTTTTAATTCTCTTAATTTTGATTTTGTTGCTTTTACTGTAAATTTTAGTGTAAGTTTTTCTTCTTGTTTCTTTTCTTCAATTATTGGTGCTTTTAATATTTCTTCTTTTTCTGTATTTGTTATAATTACTGATTTACTAAGTTCTTCTTGTTTTTTCTTTTCTTCTTCAATAGCTTTATATCTGTTTGATACTGTTGTTATAGCTTGATTTACATTTAATGTTTCCTTATATTCAACCATTATTTCTTCTTTATGTTCTTGTGTATTTATTAAATTTACATCATCTAATACTTTATCTATAAAAATTTGTACTTGCTTTTTTAGAGACTTTATAGTATCACTTAACCCAATGTTTATATTTGCTTGTTCAAATGTAATAAAACTTATATTTCTAAAATTTTTATATTCTTCAAAATATTCTTTTAGTTCTTTTTCTTTTTCTTGTTTTATTTGACTTTCTACTTCATCTATTTTCATTTTTAACTCTTTATCAGCCAATTTATATTTATCTGATATATAAGTTTTATAAACTTCCTCAAATCTTGTATATGGTGCTAATACTTTTTCTTTAACATATTTTCTCGTCTTTTCAAATTCTTCTAATTCTTTGTTTAATTCTGCTCTTATTTTTTTTATAGTTTGTTTGTTTTCTTCATTACAAACTAATCCCTTTGCTTTTTCTACTTTTTCATCAATCTCTATTGAGACATCTTTCAAGTGTTCTTCTATTTCAGGTAATTGTTTAATAACAATTAATTGATTATTTTCCATTCAGTTTTTCCTCCAATTCTTTAATTTTTCTATTTAACTCGTAACTTTTATCAAAATCTGCATTATCCCATCTGTCTTTCATTTTTAATAAAAATTCTTCGTCTTTTAATTTTTGTAATTCTTCTTGTAAATTCATAAATTACTCCTTTACAAATTAAAATTTTTATGATATTATAAAAATAGTTTGATTACATAAACTATTTGAGTTAGTTGGATTTGCTGTCTGCTAACTCTTTTATTATTTGGTTGATTATTTTGTTTCTCATAATATTTTTATCTTCTTCTGAATTACCAAGTCTATTAATATTTTGTAGTTCTAATAATTGCTTTTCTATATCTTTATGTACTATTGATGAATGTCTTTTATAATCTTCTAAATCTTCTATTGTGCTTCTATTTTCTTTGTTTTCTTGATATAGAAAATTATTCTCTTTTTGTAAATCTTTGATTTGCTTATCTTGTTGTAATATTTTTTCTCCTTGTCTGATAACAGTTTTTACAAACATCCCTCTTCATCTCCTTTCTTTCTAAATAATTTATTCTTAATAGGATCATTAACAATATTGGTGCTACTATGTATAAAACTGTCATTAAAGCTTCCATTGTAATTACTTCAGTTAATTTTTTTGCTATGATGCTTAAGACTACAGGCAACCAAATTATCATTGTTCCTAATAGAAACCTAATAAATTTCATTGTATTTTACTCCTTCCTGGTTTAATATACTTTTTAATAAATCTAATTTTGTTTCAGCTTTTATTCTTCGTTCTTTTTCTTTTTCGTAAGTCTCTTTTGAAACTGAATTACCACCGAACTTTAATTTTATATCTTCCACCTTTTGTCTTTTTAGCTTCTATATCTCCGTTATTAATCATTTGCAAAGCTACTTCATATCCTAAGTGTTGTCTTTTCATAAATTCATTTAGACTTATCCATTCTTCTGGCATTCTCTCATCTCCTTTCTATTTATTGTTTTAATTTCCCACCTATGTTATAATTTCATTGAAAGGTGGTACATTTTATGAAAAATTTTTTAGATTTTATTTCTAATAATTTAGCTAGTTTCGGTTTATTTTTAGTTTCTGTAATAACTGCTTGTTCTCCTATATTTGTTACTCTTATAAATAATAAGCATGATACCAAAAACAGAAAATTAGAAATGTATGAAAAAGCAAAACAAGATGCTTTGAAACATTTTATTGATTGTTGTTCTAAATATTTTTCTGTTAATTCTGATGAACAACTTAGAATTGAAGTTCTCTCTGCAATGCACACTTTATTAATTTATTTTGATGTTGATGATGTTCTACAAAATAATTTACTTGATGCCATTAATAATCGTAAGCATAAATTATTAAACAGTGCCGTTGTATCTTTAAGTAATCAAATAAAGAAATTATAAAAGCTATTATAATGATATATATGAAATTTAAAATTGCTATAAATGTTCCATATTCTCCACACATCCTCTTTAGATTAAAACTACTTATTATTGCTAAGATTAGGAAGTATATAAAACAAAAAATAATTTTTTCCATTTTTATCCTCCTTATGTTTATATTTTCTAAACTTTCTCTGTAAAAAAATATTCATATATCTTTGTCTTTGGAATTTTTAATAACTTGCTAATTTCAACAACATCATCTTGACTAAAAGCTACTATTCCATTTATTTTTTGGCTAAACGCCCCTTTGCTTATTTTTAATGCATTTGCTACTTGTTCTTGTGTATAGCCATTATCTGAAATTTTGTCTTTTAATTTTGAATAATCGTACATTTTATTCACCTCGTTTCAGTTTATATTTTCTAAACTATAATTATAATACTATATCATTTTTTAAAAGTCAAGACATTTTTTTAAAAAAAGTTTAGTTTTTTTAAAATTATTTTTTAAAATGGTTTGACATTTCTAAACCTTTGTTTTATAATATAGTTGTTGGAGGTATATAAATGGATGATTTAGTTGATACTTTTGCAAATAGACTTTCTTACGCTTTAACTATAAGAAATATGAAACCTATTGAATTGGCAGAAGCTACAAAAATAGATAAATCAAAAATTAGTTCTTATATGTCCGGTAGATATAAAGCTAAAACTGATGGTCTAAAAATAATTGCAGATGTACTTAATGTTTCTCCTATTTGGTTAATGGGTTATGATGTACCTATGGAAAGAAATTTCGATAAAAATATTCAAGGTATGGAAAAGAAAACTGAAAGTGCTGCTGTTGTTC
>CANQES010000108.1 GCA_947595555.1 uncultured Clostridia bacterium
GAATCTGAAGTCCAATATGTGAAAAGAGATGGTATGAAGTTAGTTTTTCATACCTCTTCGCGTGATTATGATACTTATAGTTCTTTTAATAAGTTTCAAGAAAAGTTGCCTGATACTTATGTAAGATGTCATAAATCGTTTATTGTTAATGTTAATCAAATTAAAAATGTAGAACCAGTTTCTGGTACTATTACTTTTATGGATAATAATACTTGCGATATTGGTCCTAAGTATAAAAGAAATTTTATGGAGGTTTTGAGAAATTATGGATATTTTAAATAATATTTGGATGGCAATTAGTACGCCAAATATGCTACTGGTAAATATTATCGTTTCGATTGGTTGCTTTATAGAAGCCATTTTAATAATGAATTTATTTCTTACTTTATTAAACATACATTCTTCTAGAAAACAAAAAGTTCTTTATGTAATTATCATGGGTATCATTGGAATCATTGATATGTTTATCGTTCCTAGCCCTTTTAATATAATATTAAACTATTTATCAATGATTTTATCTGTATATCTTATTTTTAAAACATCTTTTCTAAAAAGTTGTTTTAGTATTCTAATATCTGGAATTATTTTAATAATAGCTGGCTCTTTAATATTAAAACCTTATTTAAATATATTCAATATAAATAGCGATATCTTATCAGAAACTCCTATTTATAGATTCATCTACATGGCTTTAATATATATAACGATTTTTATTATATATTTAATTTTAAAATACAGAAAAATAAAAGTATCTTTTACTGAAAATATTGATACAAAAACCAAGCTAATAATAATTGCTAATATTATACTAGGCATTTTTTCAATAACAACACAGTCAATCATAATGTTTTACTATATAAATAATTTACCTATAATAATTTCTTTTCTAAACTTTCTTACTTCTTTAGCTTATTTTAGTATAAGTATATATAGTTTAACAAGAGCATTTAAATTATTATCAACAACTCAAAAATTAGAAAGTGCAGAAGAATATAATCATACGTTACATATCTTGCACGATAATGTTCGTGGATTCAAACATGATTTTGACAATATTGTTACAACAATTGGCGGATATATAAAAACAGAAGATATGAAAGGTTTAAAAAATTATTATTCTCAATTAGTAGACGATTGTCAAAGAGTTAATAATTTATATATCTTGAATCCAGATATTATAAATAATGATGGCATTTATAATTTATTAACAAAAAAATATAATGAAGCAGATTCAAAAGATATAAAAGTTAATATAACAATTTTATTAGATTTATCTACTTTAAAGATGAAAATATATGAATTTGCTAGAATTTTAGGTATCCTTCTGGATAATGCTATAGAGGCAAGTGCTGAATGTGAAGAAAAAATAATTAATTTAACTTTTAGAGATGATATTAAAAATTCTAGACAGTTAATTATTATTGAAAATACATATAAAAATAAAGATGTTGATACTGATAAAATATTCGAAAAAGGTATTTCAGAAAAAGAAAATCATATGGGATTAGGCTTACCCGAAGTTCGTAAAATTATCAAGAAAAATAATAATATAAATTTATATACTTCCAAAACAGAAAACTTTTTCTCTCAACAATTAGAAATTTATTATTAATACAAAAAACAGCTTTTAAAAGCTGTTTTTTGCTGGATTGTATAAATATAACTTTTAAGTTACTATTGGCAAAAATAATTTTTTCGTCCTATTTTTACCAATTAATATTAGTCTTTCTTAATCATACTAGCTGGCATTTTTGGTTGATGAAAAACAAGTAATAATGCACATGCTGTATTAGTCATTTTAGCATATTTTTCTGCTGTTTTTGCTAGAAATTTTAACATACTAATTCCTCCTTTGTATAAAACTTTTTATAATACTATTTTTAGTATTAAACATTTTCAATTGAAGTATCACCATATACTTCATAGCCATACTTACTATTTGTAAGTCTATATGTAAATTTTGTAATCGTTATTGTTTGGAAAAAATTTGCCAATATTAATATATTTGTAATTGTACTATTGTTAATAATTGCTGCTACAAACAATCCTATTGTATAAGTTATATATGAAACAATTTGTTTTTTTCTCCTAATTTTTTTAGCTAAAATCGGAACATCTTCTGTGTCAGCAGGTGCATATAGTTTTATCATAATCATTCCAAATATCCATACACTGGCAATCACAATATATTTAACGATATTCGACAATACAAATTTTTGTGATATAAAAGGAATTACACAATAAAATATTGTTGTAAAAATCATACATCCCATATGTGTTTTTAAATGAACTCCCCCAGAAGCTCCTTTGTATGGAAATAAAGCCAAAAAAGTAAATAAAGCTAATTTAAAAATTCCCAATATATATGCAATCACAAGCATTATGAATATTTTTGGTATTTCTCCTACAATGTTTTGAAGTCCATAATTTATTACTTCTGCTTTTTCATCATCTATTTCTGGCATTTCTTTTCTTATTTGATTGGTCAGAAACATACAGATTTTATCTATCATTTTCTCACCTCATTTTTCAATTGAATTTTATCATCTTAAATTTTTTCTTTTTTATTATTTTTATAAAATGCCATTTTTTATTTATGAAAAAATAAACATATTAAAAAATATGTCTATTTTACGAATTTTTATTGTTTCATATAAGATTTTTATAGTTTTGTAAATTATATAAAATTTTTGTATTTTTATGCTTATATTAAAACATTCATATTACTTTAAATAAAGCACACATCGAAAGCCTATGTTCACATTATATATTGAAACGTTATTCTTACCATTAGAGTGGACAATAGGGTAAGTTAAACCAGAGTTAATTAGGCTGCCACCGCGAAGAACTGCATAATCTTGAGAAGCTGTCTCAGCTGTCCATTCCCACATATTTCCTGCCATATCATATATATTGTAAAGTTTAAAATCATCACAAATTCCAGTCGCCAATTCTAATTTATTTGTGTTTGTATCTTCACCTCTTGGTGCATAACCTGTAGGTACATTTCCATATTCATATTTTGTAGCATACTCCCACCCACCGTTATGAATATGTTTTGCAAATAACCCTACTATTCCTTCATAATTCGTTGTGTTATTATCTAAACAATTACCATATTTTAAAGAATTTGTTAAAGTCACCTTATTTTTAAGTACATATTCACATATATAATTCCACGCATTTGAATCTATCAAATAACTATTTACTGATGAAGTATTTTTATACATATTCTTTGATAAAGTTACTGCATTCTTTTGGTCTACAAAATTCCATACTTGATTTCCTTTTTTACTTACTGGTTTTAAAAGCACTCCAGCTTCATTAGCAACTACATTTCTTTTTTCTCCTAACTCTTTCCTAACTTCTTCTGCATTACTAGCTTCAACATGTTCTTCAGCATAAGTTTTATCTTCACTATTTTTGCCAACAAAAAAATCTGCATTTGTTGGTACTCCTGCCTCATATCTTGCTACATAAAATCCCCCATAGTTCTCTATGCTTGCTTTTCCTGCATTTAGTTGCTCATCTGGATTTTTCCATTCACCTTTTGTTGTATAATCATTATTTGACCAACTTTCTGATGTTGATAATGTATTTGCTTTTACATAATTATTAACTTGTTCTTTTTCACATGGTATCCATACAAATTCATTTCCCTCTGCATCTATTATTACTAATCCTTCTTCTACTGTATTTTCTCCATCTATTCTTGTTGGCGCAAATCCTGCTGGAATAGGTACTCCTTTATATTCTGTATTTTCAAGGTTCATTGCTGCTTCTGCCATTGCCAAATATCTTTGTTCTTCAACTGTTGCTATGTCAGTTTCTTCTTTTGCTCTTTGTGCTTGGTGTAATATTCCATTCTCCCCTGTCAATGTTGCAATACTTACTCCTGCTAAAATTAACAATACTATTATTGTTATTACGAGTGCAATTAGTGTTATTCCTTTCTTTTCTTTTAACATCTCTTTTGGCTTTTCTTCCATCTTTGTTTTCCTCCCTTTTCTTTTTATTTTCTTTTGTCGTTATATTATGTTGTTTTAGTATTACAGTTATACATATCTTAGCACTACTTTTTTTATGTGTCAATATAAGCATTAAAAATAGCCTGTATCCATAGATACAAGCTACTTATATTGGTAGCGAAGGGGAGATTCGAACTCTCGACACTTCGGGTATGAACCGAATGCTCTAGCCAACTGAGCTACTTCGCC
>CANQES010000109.1 GCA_947595555.1 uncultured Clostridia bacterium
TCTGTGGCAGGGCTTATTATAGCAAGTGAGGTTATAAAAGATATTTTAAAATAATAATTGTAACATTTTTTTCCTTTTTTTATATTTTATAAAAGAAGGAGGAATGCTATTGTGGATTATAAAAGATACTTATTTAGATTTCAACAAATTTTAAATGAAATGTCAAGTAAAATGCTATCAAGAAAGGTAACAGATAGTATAACGATTAATTTTATTGAATGTATGATACCACATCATCAAGCTGCAATTTATATGTGCGAAAACTTATTGAAATATACTAATTACCAACCGTTACAAGACATAGCTAATAATATTATTGCAATGCAAACAAAAGGAATTGAACAAATGAGAGAAATTGCTAATACTACAAAGGGATATGTAAATTCAGAACGAGATGTAGAGCATTATATGAGCAAGTATTTTAAAATTACAAAGACTATGATTTATCTTATGAATAATAGTCCAAAGTCTACTAATATTAATTTGGATTTTGTTAATGAAATGATACCACATCATGAAGGTGCTATTTCAATGTGTGAAAATTTGTTGCAATATTATATTGATCCTAGATTGAAAATGGTAGCAGATTCAATTATTAGAGAGCAAAGTGAAGGTGTTAGACAGCTAAAAGAGGTTCAAAGAAATTTATGTTCTAAATAAAATGTATTATTAGTAACTTTAAATAAACTTTTCTCATAAAATATACAAAAATTGAGAGGAGTTTATTTTTTATGGATTATGAATTATTAACAAATGGAAATGTAAAAATAGGACAAAAAGCCCCAGATTTTGAGGCAACTACTACTTTTGGAAAAATAAAATTGCAAGATTATGAAGGAAAATGGTTAGTTTTGTTTTCCCATCCAGGAGATTTTACCCCCGTGTGCCCCTAATGTTAGACATAAAGAATTTTTGAATAAATGTGTAAGAACACAAACAAAATACTGCTAAAAATGTGTAAAAAATTAAAAAAACATTGCAAAAAATGTGTAAAATTATTAAATATGTGCTATAATATGTATAGGAGATGATAGCCATGGATAGAAAAATAATGAATGATTTGATTAAGTGGAAGAATGATAAAAATAGGAAGCCATTAATATTGCGTGGAGCAAGACAGGTTGGGAAAACATACATAATAAAGCAATTTGGAAATGAAAATTATAATGGAATAGCATATTTTAATTTTGATCACGATACAGAATTATATAATCTATTTGATAATACTAAAGATCCAAAAAGAATTTTAGAACAATTATCTTTTATTTATGGAAAAGCGATTATTCCAGAAAAAACATTAATTGTTTTTGATGAAATACAAGAATGTCCAAATGCTTTAAATTCATTAAAATATTTTGAAGAAGAAGCTAATGAATATCACATCATTAGTGCTGGTTCATTACTTGGCATACGTCTATCGCATACGTCTTTTCCAGTAGGTAAAGTTGATTTTTTAGACATGTATCCAATGACATTTTCTGAGTTTTTAAAAGCAGATAATTGTGAAAATTTAGTAGAATATATGAATGCAATAAAACAAATTGAAAATATTCCAAATGTATTTTTTGATAGATTAAGTGAAAAGTTAAAAGCATATTTTATAATAGGTGGTATGCCAGAAGTAGTAAATTCTTGGGTTAAAGAAAAAGACATGGAAAATGTAAATAAAATACAGGAAAATATTTTAAGAGCTTATGAAAGTGATTTTTCAAAACACACTACTAATATTGAAGCAAATCGAATTTCTATTATTTGGAATAGTGTACCATCTCAAATATCAAAAGAAAATAAAAAATTTTTATATCAAGTTGCGAAAGAAGGAGCAAGAGCAAGAGAATATGAAGGTGCATTAAATTGGCTAAAAGATGCTAATATTGTATATAAAATATATGATGTCACAAAACCTAGCATGCCACTAATTAGTTATAATGATTTATCTGCATTTAAGATATATTTAAATGATGTTGGTTTGTTAAGAAAAATGACAGATTTAGATAGTAAAATTGTAGTAGAAGGAAATAAATTATTTGAAGAATTTAAAGGAGCATTAACAGAGAACTATGTAATACAAACTTTATCGTCTATTGGATTACAACCATATTATTTTACATTTGATAATAGGTATGAAATAGATTTTATGCTTCAGCATAAAAATAATATTATTCCAATTGAAGTAAAATCTAGTGAAAATATCAATAATATTAGTTTAAAAGTTTATAATGAAAAATATAATCCAAAAGCTAGAATTAGATTTTCAATGAGAAATTTAAATAAAGATGATAATTTAATTAATATACCTCTATTTATGGTGGAATATATAGACAAAATAATAAATTCTATGATAATATTGTAATAAAACGAGAAAGGAACAATAAGAAATGAGTTTAGTATTAAAAAATGTATCAAAAACATTTGTAGGAAAGGTTGCAGTAGATAACATTTCATTTAGTATAGAAAAGCCTGGAGTATTTGGATTATTAGGGACAAATGGTGCAGGAAAAACAACAACAATAAGAATGTTACTTGGAATTATAAAAAAGGATAGTGGAGATATTACTTGGAAAGGAAAAGCAGTAGATAGAAAAAACGTTAATTTTGGATATTTGCCAGAAGAAAGAGGAGTATATCCTAAGACAAAAATAATTGATCAATTAATGTATTTTGCGAAATTAAAAGGTATGAAAAAAGAAGAAGCACTATTATCTATAAACAAATGGTCAAAAGAACTAAAAGTAGAAGAATACTTACAAATGCCAGCTGAAAAATTATCAAAAGGAAATCAGCAGAAAATACAATTTATGACAGCAATAATACATAATCCAGAATTAGTTGTGCTAGATGAACCTTTTAGTGGACTAGACCCAGTAAATACGGATATTTTAAAAAATATCATAATTAATTTAGTGAAAAACGGAAAATATGTAATAATGTCAGCACATCAAATGTCAACAATAGAAGAATTTTGTAGTGATATTTTAATACTTAACAAAGGAAAAACAGTATTACAGGGAAATTTGAAACAGATAAAAGAAGCATATCCTGCAAATCGTGTAGACATTGATGTAAAACAAAACATCGATAGTTACATTAAAGAATTTGATTTAGAAGTAGAAAATGTAACAAATAATAATTACATTATAAAAATAAGTGAAGAAGAAAAGGCGCACCAGCTTCTAAATAAACTAATTAGCACAGGGATTAAAGTTGATAAGTTTGAAATTAAAAAGCCTACTCTAAACGATATATTTATAGAAAAGGTAGGTGAGTAAATTGAAAGATATAATAACAGTAATGACATTTACCATAAAAGATATGGTAAGAAGAAAATCTTTTATAATATCAACTGTAATTATTTTGATATTAATAGTGTTAGGATTTAATGTGCCTAATATAATAAAATCATTTAGTGGCGAAAATACTGGAGACAAATTACTAATTGTAGATAATGATAATGTTTTTGAAGGTAATTTAGAACTTTTAAAACAAGCTGAATTAGGGTATGAAATAGAAATCGGGTCAGCTAACTTTGAAGACATAAAAGAAAAAATAGAAAACGAGGACATAGATGAAGCCATTATAATAGAAAAGCAAGATAATAATATAAAAATTAGATACATAATAGAAAATGCAACTATGACTGACGAAGTTCCTGAAAATATAGTAAATTCAATTAGTTCGATATATTCAAATATGCAGATTAGCAAATTAGGTTTAACAGAAGAACAATTACAAGCAATTACGCCTAATTTTGAATTTAGTTTAGAACAAGTAAGTGAAGAAGTCCATGGAAATGTATTTGCTATGATGTTGATGTCTATAGTACTATTTTATGCTATATATTTCTGTGCTTATCAAGTGTCAAGTTCTATAACAACAGAAAAAACTTCAAAAATAATGGAAACATTAGTTACATCAACAAGTCCTACAACAATAGTAGTAGGAAAAACCTTAGGAATAGGAATTGTAGGTCTATTGCAAATGATATTAATTGTAGGAACAGCATTGATAAGTGCAAAAGCATTTTTAGATACTGAATTATTAAATGCAGTACTAGATATGTCTAATATTACAGCATATTTAGGAATTATTACTATTATATACTTTATATTGGGATATTTTACTTATGCTCTATTATATGCTCTAACAGGATCAACTGTAAGCAAACCAGAGGACGTACAATCAG
>CANQES010000110.1 GCA_947595555.1 uncultured Clostridia bacterium
AGTTGTACATTAAGAGCATATGTAAGACTAAAATATATTATATGTTTAAATAATTGCATTTACTTTTTCACTTCACGGTGTTAAAATTTATGATAAAAAAAAAAATTAAAAAAACTATTGCATTATAAAAAAATTAATGTTATAATTCAAATAGTTTAACAAAAGGAGGAGTTTTAAAATGAAAAAACTAATTTCAATTACAATTTTATTTGTAATGGTAGCTTTACTTGCTACATCAGTAGTAAATGCTGCAGTAATTGCTAAGGAGGATCTAGCAGATGAACTTTATAAGATTGGAGAAAAATATGGTTTAACACAATCAGATAAAGTTAAAATTGAAAGACTTGTTAAATTATATGTAAAAGACAATACTCAATCTGAAGCTATTTACTCAAAAGCTCTTGATGCACAAGCAATTTTAGATGAAGCAGGAGTAAAAAGCATTGAAGATTTAGAAGCATTACCATCAGATAAAAAAAGTGCTTTAGTTTCAATTGCCACAAAAGCAGGAGCAGAAGTTGGATTAGATGTAACATTTAAAGATGGAAAATTGTATATGTCTAAAGATGGTGAATTAGTTGAAGTTATTGGAATTGATGATGGAAAACTAGTTTATACTGGAAATAATGTAAATGCAATTTTAGTTGTTTCTTCAGTAGCAGTTATAGCCCTAGCTACAGTTTTTGTAGCTAAAAGAAAAATGGCTAATGCATAATAAGATTATCAGAAAAACAACAAAAGCAACTATTATAAACATAATAGTTGCTTTATTTATTACTTTAGCAATTGTATTATTAATTTATCTATTTTGTGGGGCTGAAATAGGAGAAGTTATTTCAATTGCAAGTAAAATAGGAATTGATGTAGAAAATAAGGAAGAAAAAGAAACAATTATAAATGAGGAAAATGAAATTGAAAATTACCCAGAATATGGAACACAATATGCAACAATTGAAATACCTACAATTGATGTAAATTTGCCAGTATATTTTGGTGATACATATGAAGTATTAAAAAAGGGAGTAGGACACTCTAGTGGAAGTTACTTCCCAGGAGAAGGTGGTTCTATTGTTTTTATGGGACATAATTTTCCAACTTTCTTTAGAAGATTTTCAGAATTAAAAAAGGGTGATAAAATAATAGTAAAAGCTAACTATGGAGAATATCAATATAAAATTTATGATATGCAAATTATAAAAGAAACAGAAACAGAGAAATTACCAATTCAAAAAGATAGAGAAATATTAATGGTATATACTTGTTATCCGTTTAACAACATAGGGTATGCTACACAAAGATATGTGGTATATGCAGAACGAGAAAAGTAGGAGGGGAGAAGAAATGAAAACAGTAAAAAAGGTAATAAGATATATGATAAGCATTTTACTAACTATATTAATAATTCTACTACTTTTTACATTAATAGTTTCTTTCACTCTAGGACATAAGGAATATATTTATCAAAAATTCGATGAAACTGATTATTATACTAAAATTTATGAACAAGTAGTATCTAGTTTTGAAGATTATATGTATCAATCTGGATTAGATATAAAGGTTTTTGAAAATCTTGTTTCAAAAGAAAAAGTAAAAAAAGATACTAATACAATTATTAGTAATATTTTTTCCGGAATAAATGAAGAAATTGAAACGCAATCTATTAAAGATAACTTTAATGCTAATATTGATAGAATTATGGGAAACAATGCTTTAAATATAACCCAACGAAAAGCAGTAGATTCATTAATTGACAAATTAGTAAAAAAATATACTGATACTATTTTACATTTTGAATATGAAAATAAAATAAATAATTATTATAAAGTAATAATGCAATATATGGATATATTTAAAAAAGGAATTATTATTGCAATTGCTGTATGCATATTAGCATTAATTGGTATAACTACTAGAAGAATTTATCGAATTTTTAATTTCTTAGGAATATCTTGTATTTCTTCTGGAACGTTTTTAATTATTGTAAATATAGTAATCAATACAGGGATTAAAATACAGAAATTAGCTATTTTAAGTGATGCTATGTCTGAAGTGATAAGAAGCATTTTAACACAAATATTAAATATAATTACTTTAAGTGGTTGTACATTAATTGCGGTTGGTATAATATCTATTGTATTAACTAATTTAATTCACAATTGGCGCAAATATGCATAATTTTTGTAAATAATACAAAAAAATAACTTGAAAAAAATACAAATTAATTGTATACTAGATAACGGAGAAAAAATATGAAAGGAAAAAACGATGGAAGAATTAGATTTGAAAGGATTGTTTAATATATTTTGGTGCAAAAAAGGGCAAATCATATTAATTGTATTGATTTTTATGGTAATAGGAATTATATATACAGTAGGATTTACAACACCTAAATATAGTTCTTATACTACATTGTTATTAGTATCATCTAGCAATACAGGAACTGCAGCAGGTTCAATTACAACAACTGACTTAACATTAAATTCAAAATTAGTTTCTACTTATAGTACATTAGTAAAAAGCAAAACTACTTTAGGTCAAGTTATCGATAACTTAGGAGCTACTATAAGTGAAGATGCTTTAAGAAATAGTATAGCAGTAACGAATGAAAAAGATACAGAAATTATAAGGATAACAGTAACAAATGCAGATGCCAAATTTGCTGCTCAAGTAGCAAATGAAATCGCAAATGTTTTTTCAGAAAAAGTAAAAGAATATTATAAATTAGATAATGTTCAAATAGTAGATAAAGCAGAAGTAGAAACAACTCCATCAAACATTAATCATAGTAAAGATGTAATAATGTTTATGTTTATAGGATTAGTTGCAGCTATAGCATACGTATTATTGCTAAATATGTTGGATACTACTGTAAAGACATCAGAAGATGTTGAAAAACTATTTGGAACTTTACCAGTATTAGCAATTATCCCTGTATATGGTTCAGAAAATACAAAAGCGAAAAGTAAAGGAGGTAGAAGATAATGAAAAAAGAATTAATAGCACATGAAGATCCAAAATCTCCTATTTCCGAAATATTTAGGACATTAAGAACAAATATACAATTTATGAATAATAAGAAAAAATTACAAACAATATTAATAACATCTACATTACCAGGAGAAGGAAAAAGTTGGGTATCATCAAATTTAGCAACTACATTTGCACAAGCAGGAAAAAAAGTAGTTTTGGTAGATGCTGATATGAGGAAAGGCAGACAATATACTATTTTTGGAATAGCACCAAGACCTGGACTATCAAATTATTTATCAGATTATAGTGAAGAAGAAGGTAGACTAGATATTGCTGATTACATACAAGAAACAGAAGTAGAAGGGTTGTATGTAATTCCAGCGGGAAATGTACCACCAAACCCATCTGAATTGTTAATATCAGAGACAATGATAAATTTGATGGATCAATTAAAACAAATATGTGATGTAGTAATATTAGATGGACCTCCAACACAACTTGTAACAGATTCTTTAATTATGGCTAGAATTGTAGATTCAACAGTAGTTGTAACAGCAAGTAATCAAACTAAAAAAGAAGACTTACGTAGAATTGTAGATAACATACAAAAAGTTGGAGGAAGAGTGGCTGGAATTGTGTTAAACAAAGTTACTATATCTGCTAAAAAATATGAACAAACATATTATTATGGCTCTACGTCATCTTCTCATTATGGAAATAAAAAAGATGCCAATCTAAAAAGAAAAATGCAAAATGGTAATACTGGAAGGAAAGAAGAAAATAAAAGAGTAGATAATAAATCAAATAAACCACCAGTAATGAAACAAGGTAATAATAATAAAAGTAATCAAAAGGAAGCACAAGAATTACCAAAAGCATTTAAAAAAGATATAAAATCAGGAAATAAAGAAGAAATATCATTAGAAAAAACAAATGATATTTTAAAACAAATAAATAAATACTTAGATCAAGAAAAGAAAAATTTAAATAAAAAGTAAAAGGTTTTAAAGGAGAATAAAGCGATATGATAGACATGCATTCACACATATTACCCAATATCGATGATGGCTCAAGAAATGTAGAAGAAACCTTTCAATTAATTGAAGAAGCCCAGAAAGTGGGCTTTGAAGCAATTATATCTACTTCACATTATATGGAAGGATATTATGAAACAGCTGCACCCGAAAGGGAAGTATGGATAAATAGTATTTAT
>CANQES010000111.1 GCA_947595555.1 uncultured Clostridia bacterium
GTTCTACAATAGAACTTAGTTGTGATGGACCAATTAGAGAACCATATATTGCTTATTTACAAGGTGGACTTACATATGAATATGGAAAATTGGGCATACTAAAAGCAATTCAATATATGCAAGAATAAGGCTAAATTAGCCAAATTAAGAAGGGAGAAAAGAAAAATGGTAGTAGTTGCAAGTCTATTAGGATTAATTTTAGTCGTTATTATAATCTTAGTTATGGGAGGAAGACATCAAAGACTAGAAGAAAAAAGAAAAGAGAAGGAAAGAAAAGAGGCTATAAAAATAGCTAAAAGAGAGGTGCAGGAAAAAAAGAAGTCAATTAAAAAGAAAGATAAGTATGTAGATATTTTACAAGAACAAGATGAACAAGAGGACATAATGGAAGAACCAGATGACATAGTAGAAGAACAAGATGATATAGCAGATGAACCAGAAGATATAGTAGACGAACCAGAAGACATGGTCGAAGAACCAGATAAAGAGATATTGCTTCAGGAAGAAAATGATGAAAATTTAGAAGACATAGAGGAAAAAAATGATATAGAATTTTTATTTAATGATGATGTTGAAGATGATGACGTTGAGGATGATGATATAGATGAAGAAGACATTGAAGAAGACATAGAAAAAGCAGAAGATGATTCTGTAGCAGAAAGCGATGATGCAGATATTGAGTTTTTCTTTAATGATGATAATAGTAAGGATGAAAATGACGAATTAGAAAGATATATAAAACAAGCTCAAGAAAATGATGTAGGATACTTAAATGGAGATGAATCAGAGCAATTAGATGATGAAGAAGATGATGGTATAGAAGGGATTATAATACAAGAACCAGAATCAGAAAAAGAGGAACCAACCACAGAAAATATTGAGCCTAAGAAGTCAACTACTAAAAAAACAGCTAAGAAAAGTACTAACAATAAGAAATCAGGAACAAAATCAGGTACAAAACAAACTGCAGAGAAAAAGGCATCAACAAAAAAAACGACAGCTACAAAATCTTCTACTAAGAAGACATCAGAAAAGAAACCTGCTACAAAAACAACAAAGAAAACAACAAGCAAAAAGAAGGATAAAAAATGAGAGTAATTGTAATTGGAGGAGGACCAGCGGGAATGATGGCAGCCATTTCTGCTAAACAAAATGGTAACGAAGTGATTTTACTTGAAAAGATGAAATCACTGGGAAGAAAATTATTGATTACAGGTAAAGGAAGATGTAATATTACATCTTCTTTAGGTATGGACGAATTTATTAAAAATACACCTTGTAATGGTATGTTTTTGCATAGTTGTTATCAAAATTATACAAATAAAGACATAATACAATTTTTAAAAGAGCAGGGATTGAAAGTTAAAGAAGAAAGAGGACATAGGATATTTCCTGTTACAGACAAATCAGAAGATGTATTAAAATGCTTTACTCAAAAATTAAAACAATTAGGAGTTATTGTAAAGCAAGACATGCAAGTAACACAAATATTAGTAAAAGCAGAAAATAATATAAAAAAAGTTATTGGTGTGAAAGTTAATGATGAAGTAATAGAAGCAGAAAAAGTAATTTTAGCTACAGGCGGAAGAAGTTATCCATTAACAGGCTCAACAGGAGATGGATATGAATTAGTAAAAAAATTAGGACATAATATTATACATATCAAGCCTTCTTTAGTGCCATTGACTAGTTGTGAAAAATATATGTGTCAACAATTACAAGGATTGAGTCTGAAAAATGTTGGGATACAATTAATTGATTCAGAAACTAGAAAAATTATTTATAAAGACTTTGGGGAGATGTTATTTACGCATTTTGGCGTATCAGGACCTATTATTTTAAGTGCTTCAGCTCATTTAGTTCATTATCCAAAAGTAGAAGCAAAATTTAAACAGGAAGCTATTAAGCTAATAATTGATTTTAAACCAGCTTTAACTGAAGAAAAGCTAAATCAAAGAATATTAAGAGATTTTCAGGAAGCAAAAAATAGGCAATTTAAAAACAGTTTAGATAGATTATTACCTCAAAAATTAATTCCTGTTATTATTAGTAGAAGTGACATTGACAGTAATAAACAAGTGAATAGCATTACTAAGGAAGAGAGAAGAAAATTGACAAAATTATTAAAAAATTTCGTAGTAAAAATAAATGGATTTAGACCAATTGAAGAAGCAATTATTACTAGTGGGGGTGTTTGCACAAAAGAAATTAATCCAAAAACAATGGAATCAAAAAAGATAAAAGGTTTATATTTTGCTGGAGAAATTATAGATGTAGATAGTTATACAGGTGGATTTAATTTACAAATAGCTTATTCAACAGGTTATACAGCAGGAATGTTAAAGGAGTGAGAAATGGAGTTTATTACAGTAAAAAAAAATGTTGAAACTGACATAGTTGTTAAAAAATCAAAGTTTATTGCTCATTTGTTTTACATTGAAAGTGTAGAAGAAGCGGAAAAAAAGGTAAAAGAAATAAAGAAAAAATATCATGATGCTAGACATAATTGTATGTCATATAGAGTTTTGGGAGATAATAATCAAATTATAGAAAAATCAAGTGATGATGGAGAGCCAGCTGGGACTGCTGGTGCACCTATGTTAGCAATTCTACAAAAAAATCAATTAGTTAATGTAATTGTAATTGTTACACGTTATTTTGGAGGAATTCTATTAGGAACTGGTGGATTAGTTAGAGCTTATTCAGCTAGTTTATTAAAAGCAATTGAAGAAAGTGAAAAAATTACAAAATGTCAAGGAATAGAAATGCTTGTCACTGTTGAGTATAATCAATTTGATATGTTCCAACATTATTGTAAAAATAACCAAATTTTGATAACAAATATAGAATATCTAACATTAGTTGTTTGTAAAATAGAGTTAGAAGAAGAAAAAAAATCAAAATTACTGAAAGATTTTGAAACAAAAAAAGTTAATATAAAAGATATAAAAGAATTAACTAAAAAATATATAACGAAAAGTATATGAAAAAAATCTTTTTATAAAAAATATGGAAAAATTTTCCAAAAACAATTGATTTTCATCGAATAAATGATTATAATAGGCAATATAAAAATTAGGAGGTAAGATATGAAAGAAAAACTTAGTATTTTAATTGCTGACGATAATCAAGAATTTAGTCACACACTATCTTCTTACATTGACAGTCAAGAAGATATGGAGGTAATTGCAATTGCCAAAGATGGAAATGAAGCAGTTGATATGATATCAAATACTATACCAGATGTAATAATATTAGATGTTATTATGCCACATTTAGATGGCTTAGGAGTATTAGAAAAAATAAATATGATGAAAATGAATAAAAAACCAATTTGCATAATGTTATCAGCCGTTGGGCAAGATAAGATAACACAAAAAGCTATCATAGCAGGAGCTGACTATTATATTGTAAAACCGTTTGATATTGAGGTTCTAATGAAAAGAATTAGGGAAATTAAATTTTATAGACCAAATCAAACAGGGGTTAGTTATGCTATCAAGGAATCAAAACAAAAGTACATAGAATTATCAGAAGAAGGGGTAAAAAAAGAAGAAAATTTAGAGGCTTTAGTTACTAACTTAATTCATGAAGTAGGTGTACCAGCACATATAAAAGGATATCAATATTTAAGAGAAGCTATTATGATGGTAGTCAATGATATTGATGTCATAAATCAGATTACTAAAAGCTTATATCCTAAAATTGCGTTTAAATATAATACAACTCCGAGTAGAGTAGAGCGTGCTATTAGACATGCAATAGAAGTTGCATGGGGTAGAGGACAACAAGAGGCAGTAGAGAACATTTTTGGCTATACAATTTCAGCAGCAAAAGGAAAGCCTACAAATTCAGAATTTATTGCAATGATAGCAGATAAATTAAGATTAGAATTAAAATCAGCATAGGATATTAGAAAAACCTCAATGTGTTTATTTAAAAATAAATATATAGAGGTTTTTATTTATGGAAAAAATCGATTATGATAACATTTTTTTTATTTTTCAAATATAACTAGAAAAATTATAAAAAGTGTTGACATTGGGTATTTAAAATAGTATAATAATTAAGCAGTGTTATTTGGGTAGGTGGCCGAGTGGCTAAAGGCGGCAGACTGTAAATCTGTTCTCATTTGAGTACGATGGTTCGAATCCAT
>CANQES010000112.1 GCA_947595555.1 uncultured Clostridia bacterium
ATATCTTGAACAAAAATTCTATTAATAATTTCTGAATATTCACAAAATTCATTCCATGTTATTTCTTTATTAATATATGATTTAAAAAACTTTGCTAATATTATGCTTTTTTTTATATCAATAAAGCTATTTAATAATATCAAAATTCTTCCTAATTCTTTTTCACACTTTTTTGGATTATTTTCTATTGTTGATCTATAAGCAATTAGTTTATCTTTACTTATAGTTCCATTATTTAATTCATTAATAAATACTAATGTTTGTTTTAATAAATTCCTATCATATATATTCTTGGCAATTTTTAATCCACTTACGATTGTACTAACTATAGGAATTTCTTTTAATACTCCATCTTCTATAAAGCTATCTATTCCTAATTCCATATAATCTTTTATTCCATCTTCAGCACTAATAATTAATGAATTTGCAAAATCTTGCATTAACTTATCCATTTTTCCTCCTACAAATCTAATTCTTCTTCTATTCTTTTCTTCTTTTTATTCAACATTTTTAAAATAAAATCATCATAGCTTTCTTTAGGATAATTTTCTTTTTTCTTTATTGATGTTGTTCCAGAGAATCTATTAGCTAACATACTCAATGCTTTCGATAAACTTGATATTGAATTATCTTCATATACTGTATATGTTAGTTCGTTATATAATATATCTAATTGCTCAAGATGTTGTTTTAAAGGCATATTTTTACCTTTTGGAACCTTACAAGCAGCTAATTTTCTTTCTATAATTTTCTCAACTTGATAATTTGTAGCCTTCTTGCTTTCCGTCCCACTTCTAATGTATATATCACCATCTTTAATTTGATTTCCATCTTTACAACAAATATATGGTAAATTCTTTGGTTCATCTTCAACTATTAATATTTGAAATTTTTTATTTTTTAATTTATCATACTCAGAAGCCTCATATTTAAAATCTTTTAAATGATATTTTAATGTATCTGGTATGTATTTTTTTATTCCTTTTTTCAATTCTGCTGCATCAATTAGTTTTTCTATTCCTTCAATCTCAAATGTTCCGTCTTCTAATTGTCGAACACCAAAAATTATGCATCCACCACCAGAATTTGACATTGCTAATAAATGCTTAGATGTCTTTTCATAATCTTCCCATTCTTTTTTAAAATCCATTTGATCTTCCTCACCCATATGATTTTGAAGCAACAATCTGAAATTTTCTAAATTTGGTTCTTTTAATACATCATACAATGCATCTTTGTTTAATAAATCCATTATTTACTCCCTATATCTACTATTTTTTATTATACAAATCACAATTTGTCTGACTAAATTTCTATTTTATCTAGGTCTATTTCTCCATTCATTAGTTTTGGTAATAATGTATCTCTGAGTTGCTCTAAAATTTTATTTTGATTATTTAATTTTAATATATTATCTAATATAATTTTATATATTTCCTGTTTTTCTATATTTGGCACTAATAATTTATATACAATTTCTTTATCAGTATGTGGTATAGCAGACCCAGTATTTTTAGATTTAATATAATTACTGTAATACTTTAATATAAAATATATAGTTGCTTGGTTGTATCTATCATCTAAAATCTCTATTTTAGCTAATGTAGAACCTACTATTCCATTGTCTGAATAATAAACATCTCCACTGCTTGCTCCATCCATAACCATTAATAAATCATTTTTTGCAATTAATACTTGTTCACAACTTGCATACAAATATTCCTGATTATTTAAGTTTGCAATAGTTAAATATGGTAAATATTTTTCTTTGTATTTTTCTGAAATATCTAATGGCTTTTTCCCTTTATTAAACTTAATAATATTTCTTAATTCATTAACAGGATTTTGTTCCATTTCCTCACTTAATAATTCAAACCCAATCTTTTGCAAATTATCATTTGTATGAGTATTAATTTCTATTTTTCTATCAATATTAAATAACACCTTTGATATTCTATCTTGGTATTCTTTACTAAAATTCATAATTTCAATATCTTCTAGTTCTTTTTTATTAATAGAATCAAATACAGTCCCTGTTGACTTTAGTTTAATTTCATTAATAGAATTTTTCAAAAGATAATACAAATATTCATTATTACCATTTTTCATTTCTATTGAGCATAATCCTCTACCAATACATATATCTTCATTAGCTATGTTCAAATCTCCAACTGGAGCTCTTACACTCATTAAAATTGAACCTCTTTTCCCAATTTTTTTAGGTTCTGTAGTCCATGTATCTACTGATGGATATAAAAAGCCAAAAGTTCTATTGCCTTGTAAAAAAGCAACTCCATTTTTTGAATTATTATAAGAGCTTCCACTAGGGGATTGTCCCATATTTATTTCCGCTATTTCTTTTAATCTAATTTTATTATATTGCATTTTTATTCCTACCTTATATACTTTTCTATACTTTTAAATTTTATTGATTTACCATTGATATATTATTTCATCGTTCTCATCCATAATACATATAAATTCTTTTGTTTCATCCAAAATAACATCAATATTTTTGTTGTTTTCCAATCTACATTTTATTTTTATAATATTTTGGTCATCATATTCTTCTAATTCAATATCTAATGTTTCTGCTATTGATAAATCTAATACATTTTTAATTTTTTCTTTAAAATACTCTTCTTTAGAAAATTCATAATATTCAGACATATCTTTTAATTCATATTCATTACATATAAATTCAATAATATCTATATCACTTTTTGCATTTGTTGATTTTCCTTTTCTATCATCAATTTCTTCATTCCAATTTAATCCATTTAATATATTATCATTAGTTACAATAATATAATCAGCATAATCTTCTTCCATTTTTTCTTTAATGCTTTCTAATAAAACTACGTCTTTAAATCCTGCATCACTAAATTTTTTATCATTATTTCCTCCAAAGAAGAATGGTCTTTTCTTTTGAATTGCTCTTTCTATGATATTATAGAATTTATCTTGACTAGGATATGGTATAATTTCAAAATATTTATTTTCTTCTAAAATATATTTATCAAAATTTTGCTTAATATATTTCTTATATTCGTCAATATTAGCATATCTATTCTTAGTAATATTAACATCATACCCAATCTTAATCATATCAGCTTTTATAGCACTATATGAATCATTTAAATTTTCTAGTTTCTTTTGTATGCTTTCATATTCTTCAATATAATGTTTATACATCTCATCTAATACTATTTGAGGAATTATTATTTTAAAATTATTATAATTATTATATGTGATAAAATTTCTTAATTTATAATATATACCATTAAATTCAAATTTAAATAATTTTTTATTTTGAATTTCTATTACATTTGTATCTAAAAATACATCTATTTTTCCCATATATCATACCCTATTGCTTTCAAATTGTTTTTAATCTCTTCTTCTAATTTGTGTGATTCATCAAATTGGTGTCTTAGTTCGGCTGTAATAGTTTTCATCTTTTCTTCAAATGGAATACTATCATCTTCTTGTTCTTCAACATCTACATATCTTCCTGGTGTTAACACATAATTATTATCTTTTATTTCATCTATTGTCACATACTTACAAAAACCTGCTATGTCTTCGTAATTATAGTTATTTACAAATTTATGATATGTACTTGCAATTTTTTCAGTGTCCTCTTCTGATAATTCTCTTAGTTTTCTTGTAACCATAGTTCCTAAATTTCTTGCATCAATAAACAAAGTCTTACCTTTTTGCTTTTTATCTCTATTTAATATCCATATACTACAAGGAATAGTAACTGTATAAAATAGATTTGAAGGCATTGCTAAAATACAATCAACTAAATCTGCTTCTAATATATTTTTTCTAATATCTCCTTCTCCAGATGTATCTGAAGATAATGCGCCATTTGCTAATATTATTGCAGCTTTTCCTTTCATAGATAATTTATCTATCATATGTTCTACCCAAGCAAAGTTTGCATTTCCTTTTGGTGGAATACCATATTTCCATCTTGAATCCTGCAATAATTTTTCTTGTCCCCAATCACTAATATTAAAAGGTGGATTTGCTAAAACAAAATCAGCTTTCAATCCCTTATGCAAGTCATTTTGAAATGTATCATCTGCAAATTTTCCTAAATCACCATTTAAACTTCTAATAGCTAAAT
>CANQES010000113.1 GCA_947595555.1 uncultured Clostridia bacterium
AAATGCAGGGGCAACATTCCAATGTCCTTCTACCGTATCATTACTTATTGTTATGTTACTTCCATCTATTGGTTTATTCGTTGTTCCTTTTAAAAACTTTATATTTATTGTCTCTCCTCCACTTTCTCTGTCTGGCACTTGATATGCATATCTTGGTATCCATACCCAATAACAATCATTTTCTCCTCCTGATGTCTTTACATTCGCCCATTTATTTACTCCTTCTGTATAGTCATACCAGTCTTCTGGTTCTGTTCCTTTTAAATTTGTATTTTCTTTTATTTGATATGGACTACTTGTTAAATCCCATGATACATAATATGTATTTTCTTTATTGAATCCACTTATATCTGGTTCATTTGGACTTCCTTCAAATTCTAATTCTCCTTCAAATATATCAGCTAACAATATCTCATTTCCATCTTTCGTCGTTATTCCTTTTATCGTACCTCTATCTTCTTCATATTCTATTGTTCCATATTTTTTTAATATAGATATTACATCTTTTTCCAATATGTTTCTATTGCTTTCCATCTGTTTTGACAGTATATCTGTCTGTATATTTTCCTTGATATTCCCTATATTTGTTTGTGTTTTTGCTTCTGTTGCTTTAGTTATTATTCCATTTTCTCCTACTAACATACTTATTGATACTCCTGCTAAAATTAGTAAAACTATTATCGTAATTACCAATGCAATTAGTGTTATTCCTTTGTTTTCCTTCATATTTTTCCTTTCCTTCCTTTGTTATTATGTTATTTTGTTTTTACTTGTTTGTTATATTTATATCATATTGATTTTTTTCTTGCAAGTCTTTTTTCATTTTTTATGTCATTAGAAAATTGGAATATATCCATTTTAAAAATTTAATCAAAAGATAAGAAAAAGGTGAATTAGAGATAATATAATTTGTGACATATAAAAAAATTGATGCTATAATAGCTAAGCAAATCATAGGATGTCATTAGGATTTGCACCGAGATATGTTCGTCGCATATCTCTTTTTTTATGCCAAAAGAAAAAGGCTGTCGTCGTCCGCCTCCAAAGATTATTCTTTGTTCTTGTCTGTGCTCTGTTTTTTATATTGTTTATCTTTTGCATCCATTTCATTGAAAAATAAGATGGTTCAGTGAATCATCTTATTTTATATTGAAAGTCCCTTACATATTGAAACAGCAAGAGCATCCATTGCTAAACTTATTCCAACAATCATTATTTCAATAATTTTCATAATAACTACTATTAATTTGTATATAAAAAGAAAAAAAGAGGCTAAAATAGAGATAAAGCATATAATACAGGTAGAGGTATTGAGATATGAAAAACTGTGAATTTGTAACTTTTATTTCTATTTTGGCTTGTACTATTGCTAAAAATAAGACACAAGAAGAAATAAATATCTTGTCTGTCTTTTTTAGTCAACTTCGGAGACACATTAGCAACTTTGTCGGCTTTAGATTCAGATAAATTATAATTAAAGTATGACATTTAACAATTGTATAGTTACTGCATCTCTTAATCAAATATTACACTCTCTAATTATTTTAAATATACGGCTATACGAAATCCATAAGCACTAAAAGCACCCTCTGGGCCATTAGCGCCATAACGTAAAGAAACTGGAGAAAGACTAGCATCATCACTATAATGACCTCCTCTATCAACTCGATGGTCAATACCCAAAGCTTCCATTGTACATTCAAATACATTACCTGCCATATCGTAAATATTTTTTACTTTATTACTTTTATTATTTTCTCCACTTCCTATATCTGTTCCTGTATTTTTTAAATTACCGTTTGAATTGTCCTTATACCATCCCATTCCCGTACTATTTTGTACATATGTTTTTCCAGGTACATATGGATTTTCTATGTCTTTCATCCATCTCATTACTGCATCCCATTGCACTCCATAACATAATGTACTTTTTACGCTTGTATATTTTTGCTGTTTTACAAAGTTTCTTGATACTTCTATTGCTCCTCCAGTTTCTACTGCCATATCATTTGTATTAGACCATCCTATTCTATTATATACTATTGCACCTTTTTTACATACCATCGTTCCTCTTATTCCAGTACCATTTTCTTCAGTAGTTCCTGCCTCATATCTTCCTATATAAAATCCTCCATTATCTTTTACACTTTTATACATGTCTTGAACTTCTGTTAAAGTATCTGTTGTAACATAAGTACTCTTTGTACTTTTTTCATTTGGTTCATAATATTTTCCATCTGACATTGCATCTGACACAAATTCACATGGTTGCTGCGTTCCATTACGATAATATCCAGCTTCTCTCGTAAACTCTTCAAAATTCTCTACTGGAACCCACACAAATTGATTTCCTTCTGCTACTTTGCTACTTGAGTCCGTTTCTGTATCTTCTTCATTATCTGATATTACTAGTCCCTCTGATACATCATCACATCCTGGTACTATTGTAAATCCTTCTGGGATTATTGCTGTTCCTTTGTTTGTATATGCTTTATTTTCTCCTGTTACTTTTTCTCCTACTTTTGCTTGTTCTAATACCTTTCCATTTTTTATTGTATATGTATGTCCACTTGGAAAAACTACTTCTATTGGATTCGATTCTTCTGTTACTTTTGCTCCTGCTTTTAAACTATTTAATTCTTCTTGTATGCCATTTATATCTTCTACATCAATTGTATATTTTCCTTTTTCTGCATTTTTTGACATTTGTGCATTACATGCCAATTGTACCTTTTCTTTTTCCGTTGCATTATTTGTTTTTTCTACTGCTTTTGTTGCTTGACTTAATATTCCATTTTCTCCAAGCAATGTTGCTATACTTACTCCTGCTAAAATTAATAATACTATAATCGTAATTACCAATGCAATTAGTGTTATTCCTTTGTTTTTTTTCATTTTTAACTCCTCAACTTTCTTTTGTTATTATGTCATTTTGTTTTTACTTGTTTGTTATATTTATACCATATTGATTTTTTTCTTGCAAGTCTTTTTTCATTTTTTATGTCATTATTCAAACAAAATCTATATTTGTATTTTGTTTCTTTAAATAATGAATCACCTTATTTTAGAATTTGTAAGTTGTTGCTCTCCTCTATAAATTTAAAAAGATATAATATTACTATTATATCCTATTATAAAAATATTTTAACATTATAAAACTAATCTAACTATTTTATTCATCTTTCAAATATTTTTCCCAATCCATAAAAGCATGTCCAATTCTTACAACAAAAGCCTTATTCTTTTCTTTATCAATAATGTAGAATATTATATAATTTCTTATCTTAATTTTTCTAATGTTTTTATGTCCTGATTTTTATATATTATCCATGTTAGAAAATATTTCATCTAAAGAATATACTTTATTAGCTTTTATATCATCTAGTCCTTTTTGTAATTTTTCTTTTAAGTTCTTTTTACTTTTTATTATTACACTATCTGGAGCTTCTTTATCTATATGTGATAATTTTAAATATTCAATAAAATCTATAACTTGATTAGCAAGTTCTTCTGGTAATGTCTCTATTTCATTATATAATTTTTGTTTTTCTATAGACATATAACTACCTCCAAAATCAATTTACATTATTATTATTATAGCATTTTTTATTTTAAAAATCCACAAATTCAAAAATTTTTTCAAATTATACATCATTTTTTACACTCTTGAAAATAATGATAGATTTGTCGGCTTTAGATACAGATAAATTATAATTACCTCAAAAAATGTACAAAGCTGGACGAAATCCATAAGGACCATTTGCATAATTCGGAGTACTGCCAGGACGGCTAGAAGCTGAAATGATACTAGCATCGTTAAGGCAACTGCCTCCTCTAAGGACTCGATGTACAGTATCGTAAGCTTCCATTGTCCATTCATATACATTAAAAAATTAGGTAATTACCAATCATAATTACCTAATTTTTATAAATATTTTCTTAATACTAATTTATTTTTTTAGCTACCACAACAAATCTTCCATTCTCTTGGCTATACTCACATGTAGATAGCGTCATAAGTTGTTCTCCAAAGG
>CANQES010000114.1 GCA_947595555.1 uncultured Clostridia bacterium
GAAAAATTGCACCACATACATATTTCTTAATTCCTGGTTATGGAGCACAAGGAGGAAAAGCAAAAGACATTGCACTTGGATTTGATTCAAATGGACTAGGAGGTATTATAAATGCATCTAGGAGCTTAATGTGTGCATATAAATCTGAACAATGGAAAAATAGTTATACAGAAGAACAGTATGCGTTAGCAACTAGAGCAGAAGCAATTAGAATGAGGGATGAATTAAATCAAGCTATTCATAATTAATAATATAAATAATAGGAGGAAAGTTTATGTCACAACTATTACTAGCAGAATTAGTAAAAAAGGAACAATTGAAACCAGATATTTTTAAGTATAGTGTAAAAGCACCCAATATTGTAAAAGAAGCAAAACCGGGTCATTTTATAGAAATTAGAGTATCTGAACAGACGGAACCATTTTTAAGAAGACCAATTAGTATTCATAAATTAGATAGAGAAAATGGTATTTTAGAATTTATTTTTCAAGTAAAAGGTAAGGGAACTGACATCTTGGCTAAAAAAGAAATTGGTTCACAAATAGATATTATAGGTCCACTAGGTTATGGTACATTTCAATTTGATGAATATACAAATTTGGCTATTTTAGGAGGAGGAATAGGTGTATTCCCATTATACGAACTTGCAAAAAATGCGAAAGAATCAAATAAAAATGTCAATATATATTTAGGATTTAGAAGTAAAGATTTTGTAGTTTTAGAAGAAGAATTTAAAGATGTGTCAAATAAATTAGTTATAACAACAGATGATGGTAGTTATGCAGAAAAAGGATTTGCTATAAACTATTTAGAAAAAGACATAGAAGAAGGAAAAGTAGATTCTATATATGCTTGCGGACCATTACCAATGCTAAAAGCAGTGCAAAAATTAGCATTGGAAAAAGACATTCCTTGTCAAATATCTTTAGAAGAAAAAATGGGATGTGGATTAGGTGTATGTTTAGGATGTGCTGTAAAAACTGCTAAAAGTTCTAAAGAAGCTCCTGAATATTGGCATGTGTGCAAGGCAGGTCCAGTATTTAATGCTAAAGATGTAGAGATATAATTGGAGAATAATAATGCCAAGTTTTGTTATACATTTAGCAGTAGGACAAGAATATATGAGGAAACATCCTAATGAAATTAAAGAGAAAAGAAATATTGTAAAAGGAGTTATAGCTCCAGATTTAGATGAGAGTTTTACAAACATAGAAAAGAATAAGGCAAAATCGCATTATGGAATATGGGGTAATTATAATGTAATAACACAAATAGATAAATTCTTGAAAGATAAAACTATAGACACAAATTTAGAATACAAAAAGGGATATTTTTTACATTTATTAACTGACCATTATTTTTATAACATTGATTTTAATAATGAATATCTTCAAATTCAAAAAAATAAAGACAATTTTTATTTTGATTATGATTGTTTAAATAAAGGATTGATTAGAAAATATCAATTGGATGAATATAGCATGAAAGATATAAAAAAATTTATAAACTTCATAGAAGACAAACCTAAATATTTAGAATTTGATAAAATAGTAAAATTTATAGATAAAATGTCAAGTTTTTCAATTGACGAAAAAATGAAAATAATAGAAGAAAATGGAATGGAGGGCATAAACAATGAACACAAAAATTAATTTTGCTGGAATAGAAATGAAAAATCCAGTAACAGTAGCTTCAGGAACATTTGGTTATGGAAGAGAATATAGCAATTTTTTCGATTTAAGTAAATTAGGAGGAATTATAACCAAAGGTACATCATTAAAGCCTAGAAATGGAAATAAACCATCTAGGGTATGTGAGACAGCAAGTGGTATGTTAAATAGTATTGGGCTTCAAAATCCGGGAGTAGAATATTTTGCAGAAAATGATTTACCGTTTCTTAGAAAGTTTGATACAGCTATAATAGTTAACGCTTGTGGAAGTAGCATTGACGAATATGTAGAACTTTGTAGAATATTAAATACATTAGATATTGATGGTGTAGAATTAAACTTATCTTGTCCAAATGTAAAAGCAGGTTGTATGGCTTTTGGGAATACATATGAAGGAGTAAAACAAGTAACATCTGAAGTAAGAAAAGTATTAGATAAACCATTAATTGTTAAATTGACACCAAATGTTACAGATATTGCTTCTATTGCTAAAGCAGTTGAAGATGCTGGAGCAGATGGAGTTTCTTTAATAAATACTTTATTAGCTATGAAAATTGATATTGATAAAAGAAGACCAGTCCTTGCAAATAATACTGGAGGACTTTCTGGTCCAGCAATAAAACCTGTAGCAGTTAGAATGGTTTATCAAGTAGCTCAAGCAGTTAATATTCCAATACTTGGAATGGGAGGCATTATAAATGGCGATGATGCTATTGAATTTATGTTAGCAGGTGCAAATGCAATTTCAATAGGAGCAGGTAATTTTATTAATCCTTATACAAGTGTTAATACTGTAATTGGAATTGAAAATTATATGAAAAAACATAATATAGAAGATATCAATGATATTGTTGGAACTGTCCAAATGAATTAAAATTATAATAAAAAAGATTGCCAAAATTTTTTGTTTGACAATCTTTTCTTATTTGTTTAGTCTTTTAGCAAAAAAAGTCAATAAAAAACAAAAAGTGACATTAACATACAAAATTTTTAAAAACCATTGTATAAAAAATTCGAATTTGATATAATTTATTTAGTAGCTTAATACAATTTATTAATAGGAGGAATGGATATGACAGAAAAAGAACAAAAACAAGATGAATTTTTAAAAAAACTATTCTCAGAATATAAACCAATAAAGGACAATTTAATTCAAATTTTAAACGAAGTACAAGAGCACTATGGTTATGTACCAATGGATGTTCAAAAAGATATATCAGAATTTTTATCTATACCAATGGCAGAGATTTATGGAGTTGTTACATTTTATTCAAGATTTTCACTAAAACCAAAAGGAAAATATAATATATCAGTTTGTCTGGGAACAGCATGTTTTGTAAAAGGTTCACAAAAAATAATGGATCGATTATTAGAAAGATTGCAAATACAGCCAGGGGAAACAACAGCAGATGGAATGTTTTCCATAGAAGAAACCAGATGTGTAGGTGCTTGTGGATTAGCGCCTGTATTTACTGTAAATGGTGAAGTTTATGGAAAAGCAACAGTACAAAAACTAGATCAAGTATTAGATGAATTAATGAAGCAATGATTTTGTGTGAAAGAAAAATCATTGCTTTATGATAAAATAAATTACGAGGAGGAATTCAATGAAAACATTAGAAGAACTTCATAAAATAAGAGAAGAAAAAAGAAAAGAGCTGGATTTAAGAGTAAACACAAAAGCAGACACAAGAGAGAAGCATATATTAGTTTGTCATGGTACAGGATGTACATCATCAAAATCGCCAGACATATTTGAGACTTTTAAAAAAATTTTAAAAGAAAAGCAAATTGAAAATGTACGAGTAATAAAAACAGGTTGCTTTGGATTGTGTGCAAAGGGACCAATTGTTATTATAAGACCTGAAGATACTTTTTATGCAATGGTTAAGCCAACTGACTGCGAAGACATTATTCAAACTCATATTATAGAAGGCAATAGAGTAGAAAGGTTATTAGCCAAAGATATTGATGGAAGCATGGTAAATAGCTTAGATGAGTTGACTTTTTATAAAAAACAAAAAAGAATAGCTTTGAGAAATTGTGGTGTAGTTAATCCAGAGGATATAGACGAATATATTGCTTTTGATGGATATAAGGCATTAGAAAAAGTTTTAAAAGAAATGAAACCAGATGAGGTAATTGAAGACATTAAAAAATCTGGGCTTCGAGGTAGAGGAGGAGCAGGCTTTCCAACTGGCAAAAAGTGGGAACTTACTAGAGCATCAGAAGGAGAGCAGAAGTATGTTGTATGTAATGCAGATGAAGGAGACCCGGGAGCTTTTATGGATCGTAGTATTTTGGAAGGAGACCCTCATTCTGTTTTAGAAGCAATGGCAATTGCGGCTTATTGCATAGGAGC
>CANQES010000115.1 GCA_947595555.1 uncultured Clostridia bacterium
TATTGCTTTTAAATGGCTTTTTCTCATACAAATTGCATTTACTTTACAGAATTGCATTTAACTTTTCACTTGTCGAATCTTATGCTAAAGTTTAGACTATATTATAAAACTTTTTGTATAGCTCTCTTGCTGTTTTTGGACAATCTACACCTACTGTATCTGCATTTTTTACCGGAGCAAATTCTTCTTCTCTTTTTACTCTTAATACTGCCATTTCGTCTACTTCTCCAAATGCATCAAATAGGAAAGCTTCAAATTTATAAGCATTTGGTGAATCTGGTACTACTAATTTTCCATCTTTATCAATGTAGCTTGCCTTTTTATACGCTACATGATATGGTAATGTGTTAGCTCCCATTCTCTCTATTGCACTTACGCTAAATAAATTGCATAATATATGTGATTCTCCGTATAGTAGCTCTCCTTCTTCATCTCGTGCTTCAGCCATTTCCTCAGTTATTTCTGAATATTCTATTACATTTGGCTTTCCATTTCTCTTGCAAAATACCCCTACTTTTTCTTTTGGATTGGCTTTTACAACAGATTTACATGCAACTGTTACTCCTTTATCGATAGCTATACCCATTAGCACTGGATCTACCATTTTTACTAGACAATTATCTACACCACCAATGAATACCCATTCAATACCCATTTGTTTCATTTTCTCTGTCATTCCACTTTTTAATAATGATTCATATATTCCTCCATGTCCATCTGCTGCTTGCTTTATTAATCCATCTTCACCAATTAATATTTTTCCTTCTGTATCTATCATTGGCAACTCTCCTTGAACAAAGAAGAATATATTTTTATCTTTTTGATAACCAAAATATCTATGTTTTTCAAAGAATTGTATTGTTGCTTTGTTGTTTTCTCTACTTGTCATGATAAACCATGGAATTGTAACGTCGTATTTTTTCTCTTCTTCTTTTAAGCCATCACTTAATAGTTCAAATAATGATTTGTGTGATTCTAATCCTATATCATATGTTCCTTTTGGTCCATCATGCCCAAGTCTTGTTCCTTGTCCTCCTGCCATTGTTACTGCTGCAAGTTTTCCTTGTTTTATTGCTTTTTTTCCTATATTTTCATAATATTTATAATCATCATATAATTTATATTTGTCAAGATACTCTATTGGTGTGATGTCATCTTGACCAGATTTTATTTCCTTTTTTGTATCTTCATATAAACGCTTAATTAATTCAAAATCAATATTTTCTATTTGATCTAATAATTCTTTTTTGTGTTCTTCATCTAATGTTGCATAATGATTTAATAAATGTTCTTGACCATATTTTTTTAGTACTCCTTGTATGTCATTTATTCTTGTGTCCATACCCATCTTCCTTTCACATATTCGAAAATAAAACAGATAATTTACAATTATCCATTTTATTATTTATACACCATTTTTTAAAATTTATCAACTATTTTTATATTTTTTATTATTATGCATAACATCGAATCTTAAAATATTCTTGAAAAATATGTAAAAATATAGTAAAATATGGGATATGAATAATCAAAGAGGTAATTTTATGAAAAATAAAGTTTTAAACACCATTGAAAAATATAACTTAATAAATAGCGGAGATAAATTAGTATTAGCTGTTTCAGGTGGTCCTGATTCAATGTGTATGCTAAATATTTTACAGGAATTAAAAGAAGAAAAAAAATCATTTGACATTGTTGTTGCCCATGTAAATCATCAAATACGTCAAGAAGCAGCAGAAGATGAGGAATATGTAAGACTTTATTGTTTAAAAAATCAAATTGATTTTTATTCTAAAAGTATAGATATCCAAAAATTGGCTCATACTAGTAAAATAGGATTAGAAGAAGCAGGTAGAATTGCTAGATATGAATTTTTTGACGACATTGCTAGTAAAACAAATGCTAATAAAGTAGCAGTTGCTCATAATAAAAATGATAAAATTGAAACTATAATTATGCATGTTTTAAGAGGATGTGGCATAGAAGGCTTAAAAGGAATTGAACCAAAAAGAGGACATATTATTAGACCTTTAATTGAATGTGAAAGAAAAGACATTGAAAATTATTGTAATCAAAAACAATTAAATCCAAAAATCGATAAAACTAATTTAGATATTACATATACTAGAAATAAAATAAGACATGTTGTTATTCCTTATATTCAAAAGGAATTCAACCCTAATATTATTCAAAGTATTGAAAATTTGTCTGATATCATTATTCAAGAAGATGCCTTTATTGAAAAACAAACTGAAACCATTTATAAACATTTGCTTATAGAAGAAAATGCAAAAGACATTATAATTGATTTAAAGAATTTCAATTTGCAAGAAACAGTAATAAAATCAAGAATAATAAGATATATTATAAAAAGACTATTTCATAGTAATAAAAGTATTGAAAAAGTACATATAGAAGATATCATAAAATTATGCCATAATAATATAGGAAATAAATATCTTAAACCAAATAAAAATTGTAAAGTTTTAGTAAAAAATCATAAAATTTATTTTATTAACCAAGAGTAAGTAGCCGTAATAAAAGCTTGAAATGTGCTTTGTTGTAATAAAAAAGACATATTAAAAACTATTGAAAAACAAAAAATTGTATGTTATAAAATCAATATGAATTAAATAAATCAAACATGAGGAGGAATTAATTTGAAAAACGGAATTAAAACATTAGCCATGTGGCTAATTATAGGAGTTATTTTCATTGTTGTTCTGTCGTCAATTGTGGACAATAGTGATTCTAAATTAAAATATTCTGAATTAATCGCAAACATTGACTCTGGTAAAGTAGAATCTATTGAAATTGATTCAGACGGTAAAACAGCAATGGTTGAACTAAAAGATGATCGCTTTAAAAAAGAAGTAAATATACCAGATATGCAAGCATTTATGACTTATTCTGAAGATTTCTTAAAAGATGGTGCTTTTTCATTAGAAGAAAAATCAGAATCAATTTTCATTACTATTCTTAGCTTGTTAACACCATTTGGATTATTGATTATATTCTTAGTATTCTGGTTCTTTATGATGGGTGGAGTTGGTCAAGGTGGACCTGGTAACAAAACTATGTCTTTTGGAAAAAGTAAAGCTAGAATGATGACACCAGCTGAAAAGAATAAGATTACTTTTGATGATGTAGCAGGTGTCGATGAAGAAAAAGAGGAATTAGAAGAAATTGTACAATTTTTGAAAAATCCAAAGAAATTTACGGATATGGGAGCCAGAATTCCAAAAGGCGTTTTATTGGTTGGGCAACCTGGAACAGGTAAAACACTTTTGGCAAAAGCGGTAGCAGGTGAAGCAGGAGTTCCTTTCTTCATTATTAGTGGTTCTGATTTCGTTGAAATGTTTGTTGGTGTTGGTGCTTCTAGAGTAAGAGATTTATTTGACCAAGCTAAGAAAAACGCTCCATGTATTATTTTCATAGACGAAATTGATGCCGTTGGTCGCCAAAGAGGTGCTGGCCTTGGTGGTGGACATGATGAAAGAGAACAAACTTTAAATCAATTATTAGTAGAAATGGATGGTTTTGCTGAAAATGAAGGTGTTATTGTATTAGCCGCAACTAACCGTCCAGATGTATTAGATAAAGCTCTTCTAAGAGCAGGAAGATTTGACAGACAAATCGTAGTAGGTCTTCCAGATGTAAAAGCAAGAGAACAAATTTTAGAAGTTCATTCTAGAAAGAAACGTTTAGCAGATGACGTAGATTTAAAAGTTATTGCTAAAAACACTTCTGGATTTGCTGGTGCAGATTTGGAAAATGTATTAAATGAAGCTGCATTATTGGCTGCTAGAAGAAACTTAAATGAAATTGGTATGAAAGAAATTGAAGATGCTATGGTTAAAGTAACAATGGGACCTGAAAAGAAGACTAAAGTAAGAAGCGAAAAGGAAAATAAATTAGTTGCTTATCATGAAGCAGGTCATGCAGTTGTTAGCCACTTCTTAGAAACACAAGATCCAGTTCATCAAATA
>CANQES010000116.1 GCA_947595555.1 uncultured Clostridia bacterium
CAACCATTCCCAAATGAACTTCAAGTATTTGTCCTAAATTCATACGTGAAGGAACACCTAATGGATTTAATAATATATCAATTGGTGTACCATCTGGCATAAATGGCATGTCTTCTTCTGGCAATACCCTAGAAATAACACCTTTGTTACCATGGCGTCCTGCCATTTTATCACCAACAGAGATTTTTCTTTTTGTTGCAATATAACATCTAATAATTTGATTTACTCCAGGTCCCAATTCGTCTGAATTGTCTCTAGTAAATATTTTTACATCTACTATTGTCCCTGCTTCTCCATGTGGTACTCTTAATGATGTGTCTCTTACTTCTCTTGCTTTTTCTCCAAAAATGGCTCTTAATAGCCTTTCTTCTGCTGTTAATTCAGTTTCTCCTTTTGGTGTAACTTTTCCAACTAAGATATCTCCTGGTCTTACTTCTGCACCAATACGAATGATTCCATTTTCATCCAAATCTTTTAATGAGTCATCACCAATGTTTGGTATGTCTCTTGTAATTTCTTCTGCTCCAAGTTTTGTATCACGACATTCGCAATCATATTCTTCAATGTGGATTGATGTAAATACATCTTCTTTTACTAATTTTTCATTTATTAAAATCGCATCTTCGTAGTTATATCCTTCCCATGATGAAAATGCTACTAGTACGTTTTTACCTAATGCCATTTCTCCATTTGAAGTAGATGGACCATCTGCTATCGCATCACCTTTTTTAACTTTTTCTCCTGCTTTTACAATTGGTTTTTGATTTATACATGTACCACCATTTGTTCTTTTGAATTTGCGAAGTTTATGTACAATTGTTTTTCCATTATCATATTTAACAGTTATTGCATCTCCTGTTACTTTTTCAATAGTTCCATCTTCTTCTGCTAATACTAAAATTCCTGAATCTTTTGCTGCTCTATATTCAATTCCTGTTCCTACGATTGGACTTTCTGTAATCATTAATGGAACTGCTTGACGTTGCATGTTTGCTCCCATTAATGCTCTTTTTGCATCATCATGCTCTAAGAATGGTATCATTGCAGCTGCAATAGATACTAATTGTTTTGGTGAAACATCAACATATTGTACTTTGTCACTATCTACTTCTATTACTTCATTTTTGTATCTAACACGAATTCTTGAATGTACAAATTTTCCATTTTTATCTACTGGTTCAGATGCTTGCGCAATGATGTAATTGTCTTCTACATCTGCACTCATATATTCAACAATATCAGTTAATTTATGTGTTTTTGGATCTACTTTACGATATGGTGTTTCTATAAATCCATATTCGTTGATGTTAGCAAATGAAGAAAGTGCTGATATTAATCCAATGTTTGGTCCTTCTGGTGATTCAATTGGACATAATCTACCATAGTGTGTGTAGTGAACATCACGTACTTCAAATCCAGCTCTTTCTCTTGTTAAACCTCCTGGTCCTAATGCTGAAATTCTTCTTTTATGTGTTAATTCAGAAAGTGGGTTTGTTTGATCCATGAATTGTGACAATTGTGAACTTCCAAAGAATTCACGAATTGCTGATGTTATTGGTTTTGTGTTGATTAAAGATTGTGGTGTTACAACATCTAAGTCTTGAATTGTCATTCTTTCACGTACAACTCTTTCTAATCTTGTTAATCCTATTCTAAATTGATTTTGTAATAATTCTCCTACGCAACGAATTCTACGGTTTGATAAATGGTCAATGTCATCTGGTTCTCCTAATCCATGTGAAAGATTTAATAAATAGTTAATAGATGCTACCATGTCTTCTGTTGTAATATGCTTTGGTACTAATTCATCCTGTCTTTCTCCGATTATTTTTACTAAATCTTTTTTATCTGTATTATCTATAATATTTTTTAATACATTGTAATTTACTAATTCTTTAAAATGTAGTTGACTTAAATCTACGTCTGGTAATACTTTGTGAATATTACATGTAGCATTTCCTACAATTCTTACTTTTCTTTCTCCTACTAATATGTCAACTGCATTTATTCCTGCTGTTTGAATGTTTTCTGCTACTTCTTCTGAAATGATGTCTCCGGCTTGAACAAATACTTCTCCTGTTTCACTATCTACGATGTCTTCTGCTGCTATTTTATCTTTAATTCTTCCTGCTAGTCCTAGTTTTTGGTTAAATTTGTATCTACCTACTCTAGCTAAATCATATCTTTTGTTATCAAAAAATAAACCATTAAATAAATTTCTAGCAGCATCTGCTGTTGGAAGTTCTCCTGGTCTTAGCTTTTTATATATTTCAATTAGAGCTTCATCTTGGTCTTTTATAGTGTCTTTTGCTATTGTTGCTTTTATCATTTCTTCATCGCCAAATAATTCTCTTATTTGGTCATCAGTTATAATTCCAATAGCTCTTAATAATGTTGTTACTGGTACTTTTCTGGTTCTATCGACACGAACATAGAATATGTCGTTTCCGTCTGTTTCATATTCTAACCATGCTCCACGAAGTGGCATTACAGTTGATGTGTATGTTTTTTTGCCAGTTTTTGTGTCAAATTCTTCGGCATAATAACATCCTGGTGAACGAACTAATTGGCTAACAACAACTCTTTCCGCTCCATTGATTATGAATGTTCCACTGTCTGTCATTAATGGAAAATCACCTAAATAGATTTCTTGTTCTTTAATTTCACCAGTATCACGGTTTATTAGTCTTACCTTTACGTGTAAACGACTAGAGTATGTAGCGTCCCTTTCTTTGGCTTCTTCTACACTGTATTTTGTTTTATCCTCCATGTAATAATCGAAAAATTCAAGAACTAAGTTTCCTGAGTAGTCTTCAATTGGTGATATGTCTTTTAATACTTCTCCTAACCCTTCTTCTACAAACCAGTCGTATGAGTCTTTTTGAACTTTGATTAGGTTTGGCATTTCGATATAATCTCCAACTTTTGCGAAATCTTTACGAGAGACTTTCTCGTAATTCACTTCTTTGATTTTCAAAAGAAATCACTCCTTAATAAAGATTAAGCAGAAATAAATTTATATCTTTTAAAAGAAGTCCTTCTTAAATTACAATTTGCATGTCTAAGTCTCCGATTCGTCTGCTTTTACAAATCAGACATCCTTAGGGCTCCTTGTATTTAATTCCTCTTCTTTTAAGATGAAACAAATAAATGATTTAAATTTTTATAATTTTACGCCGTTTATTATACTATATATTTCTTACGGATGTCAAGGTTTGAAGGAAAATTTTTTCAAAATATAGACATTTTTTTTTATTTATAGTACAATACCAAAAGAATTTTTAAAACACATTTTGAAAGGAATGAATAAAAATGGGAACTTTACCACTAATCATAAAATACTTTTTGACTGCATTTATTGGAATGATACCTATAATTGAATTAAGAGGAGCTATTCCAGTTGGGGTTTTCACATTTCATTTAAACTATGTTGAATCTTTCATATGTAGTTTTATTGGAAATATCATCCCAATATACTTTATCGTTAAATATATTAGACCTTTATTTGACTTTTTCGGACGTTGGAAACCATTTAAACTAGTAATAGATTGGGCTTCAGAAAGAGCAACAAAAAAAATCGCCGAAAGCGAAAAATTACAAAACTATACAGCCTTAGGATTATTTTTATTTGTTGCTGTACCACTACCAGGAACAGGTGCATGGGTCGGCTCATTAATTGCTAACTTTTTAGATTTACCACCAAAAAAAGCAATTCCACCAATTATTGTTGGAGTGCTTACAGCTGGAATCATTGTTCTCACGCTAACCGCCATAGCAAATGGTGGCATTCAATATCTATTACAAAGAGGCTAAACTGAAAAAAGGAGAGAAATAGGAGAGGAATCGGAGAGGAATTGGGGCCGTCCCCAATTC
>CANQES010000117.1 GCA_947595555.1 uncultured Clostridia bacterium
TTTATTTTATATATTTTTAAGTCAAGGGCCATATTTTTATTAATTAAATTTTATTCTATATTAAATCCCCAAAAAAAATTATATATTTTAAATATTTATTTTTTCTAAGTTTAATTGATGATATGGCTCTTTATTATTTTTTTTAAGTAAATTTAATTCAAAAAATAAAGTAATTTTATAAATAACCATCTTTTATTGAAAAATACCAAAACTTAAAAATACCAAAACTTAAAAAAGTATTGATATTTTAGAAAAAATAACATATAATACAAGTAAGGAAAACAATGAAAAACAAAAAGAGAAGATGAGATTTTATGGAATTAGCAAAAATAACTGCAAAAGGTCAAATAACAATACCAATATCAATAAGAAGAGAACTAAATCTAAAAGATGGTGACAAAGTTGCATTTATAGAAAAAGATGGAAACTTTATCTTAATAAATCCTTTATCACTCATAATAGATAAAGTGAGAAATGAATTTAAAGGAAAGTCAGAAAGATTAGGTTAAAAAGATGAAGAAGATGTTGCAGAAATGATAAAAGAGTTTAGGAAAAAATATTAATATTTTATACTTATTTAGAAGAACACTAGGGTGTTCTTTTTTAGTAATATGAAATTGTAAAATGGGTGGAAAATAATCAAATATAAAATTTGTAAATAATTCTTCTAAGACTTATTTGAAGAAGTAAAAAATTTTATTAATTTTAAAACTTAATAAAAACTGTTATATAAAACATATATATCATAACAATAATATTTGTGCAATAAAATTAAAATAAATTTATATTACATTTTTGTAATAATAAAAAGTAATAATCTATGAAATAGCTTTAAATTTTAAGCTTAATAAAGATTATTGCTTTTTTATTAAGTTTTAAACTTAATAAAAATTAACATAATAAAAATGGAGGAAAACAAATGATTAATAAAATAAAAGAAAAAGGAATAACATTAATAGCTCTAGTAGTCACAATAGTAATATTATTAATATTAGCAGGGGTAACACTAAGTTTATCATTATCTCAAAATGGTTTATTTGGTAGAGCACAAAATGCAGCAGATCAGTATAAAAAAGCACAAGAAGATGAAGAAGATTTAATAAGGCAATTAGCAAATGATATGGAGACTTCAAGCGGAGATTATAGCAAATATGTAGGAGCAAAAGTAACAGGATATGATCTGACAACAGAAAGTTGCGAAATAACGGCAAGTACATCAGGTCATACAGAAGCTCAAAATTTTACAACAGATCCAAATATGCAATGGAGAATATGGGATTATGATGGAAGAACCTTAAGAATAATAGGAGATCCAACACAAAAATCTTTAACTTTAAATGGAGCAGCAGGATATAATAATGGAGTATGGGCAATAGAAGAAATATGTAGTAAATGTTATTCAAATGGTAAGCCGGGAGTAGAAGTAACTAGCTTAAAGAGAAGTGATATACAAAAAGTAAGCAGTTATGATTATACACAATATAGGCATGAACAAAGCGGAATTAATGCATGGAAAGAAGTCACAAATAATAGTTTAAAAGATGAAAAATTAATATATTTTGGGGAGTCTAAGACATATGATATAAATAATAAATATCCAAAAATGTGGGAAGATAATGACAGGTATTGGAATTCAGGAGAAGACAAAGAATGCAAAAAATGGGAAGAAAAAGGAACAGAAAATGGACAGATTAGTGAAAAAATGACAGAAGGTTTAAGTTCTACTGTATTCAAACAATCATATTATTCACATACTTATAAAGAAGAAGAATTTCCAAATAAAAAATATTATAATTTGATTTTCAGAAAGGCAGATGGACAGACTGGTACTGGCGTATACTGGTTGGCGGGGAGGTGGTCGTTTCTTTTTGACGATCATTGTGATTTTGGAGTGCAAATGGAAGGTGCGGATGTATACAGTGCCTTATGTAGTTCGATAGGTAGCTCGTTTAGTCTTCAACGTACAGTTCGACCAATAGTGTCTATATCTTTGAATGAAAGCGGATGTAGTATAGAGAATATTAGTATTGATGAGGATGGTTATGTAACATCATGTAAATTGAGTTGGAGTACAGAATAAAAAATATACTCGATCGTGATAGTCCAAATAAATAAAGCATTTAATAATTCTTTTATGGTTAGAAAAGAAATTTAAATGCTTTTTATTTTTGCAATATTTATAAATTATGTATTTTTATTAAAATAGGAAGAAAATAAAAGAATTAATTATTGGAGAATAAAATTTAATTAATGATAAAACTTAATAAAAATTTAATTATTTTAAATATATCATAATGACCATATCAAGTCAAGTTATTAAAAATCAAATTATAATACAAAATTATAAAAAAATTAAAAGAACAAATCTTATAAAATGCTTAAAGTTAGTGCATTATAAGGTTTGTCTTTTTTTTATTAAGTTTTATCATTAATAAAAATTAACATAATAAAAATGGAGGAAAAAACAAATGAATAAAGAAGTTTTAAAAGAAAAAGGAATAACATTAATAGCTCTAGTAGTCACAATAGTAATATTATTAATATTAGCAGGGGTAACACTAAGTTTATCATTATCGCAAAATGGCTTATTTGATAGAGCGCAAAATGCAGCAGATAAATATAAAAAAGCACAGGAAAATGAAGAAAAAATGATAGAAGAATTGGAAATGCAATTTGAGAAACCATTAGTGCAAACAATAACAGATATAGATCATGGTAATATAAAAGCAGAAGATAGTTTAGGAAATCCAGTAACAATTCCAGGAGGATTTAGATTTGCAGGAGAAGATAGCGATACAGTAGAAGACGGAATAGTCATAGAAGATGGTGAAGGAAATCAATTTGTATGGATACCAGTAAGTAATATAGATGGTGATAATAAGGAAACAGGGGAGGAAAAAAATCTGATCAAAAAAGAAAATGGAGACGAAGTAGAAATAACACTTCGGAAGGTATACGTTTGATGCAACCGATGGAAATCCAACATTAAAACAAGCAGGAAAAGATTGTAAAGAAGAAACACAAATAGGAAATTTTAAAGAAACAATAGCACAAGAAGGACATGTAAATGGAGGAAATGCAGCTAAAAATTTACAAGAATTTGTAGAAAGTGTAGCGAATAATCATGGATATTATATAGCAAGATATGAAGCAAGTTTCGGAAGTGGAGATATTCCGAAGAATAAGTATGATAACAAAATAACATCAAGTATAATGGATAATCAAAAACCAGAGGTAAAAGTATCAAAAAGCAATAGTAAAGTAGACATGAATTATACCAGCGGAACATTATGGAATGCTATTACACAAGAAGATGCATCAAAAGTAAGTCAAAATATGTATAATGGAGAAGATAATGAAGCAAAGTATGTGGAAAGTGATTTAGTAAATAGTTATGCGTGGGATACAGCAATAGTGTATATACAGAAAATGGGGAATAACAATTATGCAAATCAAAAAGAGAGTGAAGACATATTAGAGAATACGGGAACAACTGATGATAATGGTGTTCTTCCTATAACGACTCGAGGTGGTGGATACAAGGGAACCGGTCAATTTGCTGGTAGACGAACGCTAAATGGAAGGTTTCACAATGTTCCTGGAGTCGGATTTCGACCACTCCTATATTTGAAATAGATTTAAATAATTACATTAAAATATATATCGTCAAGTGAAAAAGTAATAAATTCTAGCAAAAAAGTAATTGACATTTTATATAAAGTATTCTATAATAATTGTTAGTTATAAATAAAGCTAATAGAAGAAAAAGTAAAATATAGGTTACTAAAAGAGAGAGTTAGTTATAAGCTGGAAG
>CANQES010000118.1 GCA_947595555.1 uncultured Clostridia bacterium
CAATAAAACTTCACCCATTAGTTTGTGAAGCATTCAATGCTGACTTCGATGGTGACCAAATGGCTGTACACTTACCATTATCACCAGAAGCACAAGCAGAATCAAGATATTTAATGTTATCAACAAACAACTTATTAAAACCACAAGATGGTAAACCAGTTGCTGTACCTAGACTAGATATGATTTTGGGAAGCTATTATTTAACAATGGTATTAGACGGAGAAAAAGGAGAAGGAAAATACTTCAAAGACCCAGAAGAAGCAATTATGGCATTTGAAAATCATGATGTAGCAATCCATGCAAAAATCTTTGTTAGAATTGAAAAAGAGATAAATGGGGAAAAGAAATATTGCAAAATACAAACTAGTGTCGGAAGAATTATCTTTAATAAAGGAATTCCACAGGACTTAGGATTTATTGATAGAGAAAAAGATCCATTCCAATATGAAATTGATTTCCCAGTAATGAAAAAATCAATGGGAAATATTATAGAAAGAGTTATCAGTACACATGGATTATCTGAATCTGCTGAAGTAATTGACTATATAAAAGCATTAGGATTTAAATATTCAACATTAGCAGGAATTACATTCTCTATGGATGATGTACAAGTGCCACAAGCTAAAGTAGACATTTTAGCAGAAGCTGACAAAAAGGTAGAAACAATTAGAAAACAATATGCAAGAGGATTAATCACAGATAATGAAAGATATAATGCAGTTATCAACGTATGGGAAGATGCAACTAAACAAGTAAGTAATGCAATGGAAGATAACTTTGATGAATTAAACCCTATTTATATGATGGTTAAATCAGGTGCTCGTGGTAACATGAACCAATTAAGACAAATAGCTGGTATCCGTGGATTAATGGCAAGTACAACAGGTAAAGCTGTTGAAATTCCAATTAAATCATCATTTGCAGAAGGATTAGATGCATTGGAATATTTCATTTCTGCCCATGGAGCTCGTAAAGGACTTTCTGATACAGCTTTAAGAACAGCTGACTCAGGATATTTAACAAGAAGATTAGTAGATGTATCACAAGATATTATTGTTAGAGAAGAAGACTGTGGAACAGAAGAAGGAATCACAGTTTATGATATTAAAGATGGAAATCAAATAATTGAAAAAATGCAAGAAAGATTATTAGGAAGATTCCCATTACAAGATGTTATTCATCCAGAAACAAAAGAATTAATTGTAGACAAAAACACAATGATTACAGAAAAAATAGCAAATCAAATAGTAGAAGCTGGAATAGAAAAATTACAAGTACGTTCTGTTTTAGGATGTCATTCAAAACATGGTGTATGCCAAAAATGTTATGGAATGGGATTAGCAAGACGTGACTTAGTTGCAATAGGTGAAGCAATTGGTATTATAGCTGCACAATCAATTGGTGAACCAGGTACACAGCTTACTATGAGAACTATTCACTCTGGTGGTGTTGCTGGTGTAGCAGATATTACACAAGGTCTTCCAAGAGTTGAAGAATTATTTGAAGCAAGAAAACCAAAGGGATTAGCTATTATTAGTGAAATTGATGGTAAAGTAAAAATCAAAGAAACTAAAAAGAAGAAAGAAGTAATTGTAACTTCAAGTGATAATTCAAAAACTTATACAATACCATTTGGATCTAAAATGAAAGTAAAAGATGGAGACTTAGTAGAAGCAGGAGAACCATTAATTGAAGGTTCTATAAATCCTAGTGAAATCTTAGAAATCAAAGGACCAGAAGGAGTATATGAATACCTAATTTCAGAAGTACAAAAAGTATATCGAAATCAAGGTGTTGATATCAATGACAAACACATTGAAGTAATTGGTAGACAAATGTTGAAAAAGGTTAGAGTTGAAGATAATGCTGATACTGACATGTTTCCAGGTTCATTAATTGATATGTATGAATTTGAAGAGAAAAATCAATTAGTAGTTGAGCAAGGAAAACGTCCAGCAACAGGAAAGAGAGTTCTATTAGGTATTACAAAAGCTTCTCTTGCAACAGATAGTTTCTTATCAGCAGCTTCTTTCCAAGAGACAACAAGAGTTCTTACAGAAGCAGCTATAAAAGGAAAAGTAGACGATTTAATTGGACTAAAAGAAAATGTAATTATTGGTAAATTAATTCCAGCAGGAACTGGAATGCAAAAATATCAAAATGTTCACATTAGTACAGAAAAAGAAATAGAACCAGAACAAACAGAACAGGCAGAGTCAGTAGAACAAGTATAAGTTTTACTATAAAAATATAAAAAATAATGTGATAAAAAAAAAGACATATTGCAATGTCTTTTTTTTTATTGTAAAATAACATTAGAATATTATTTTATGGAGGACATCTTACATGAGAAAAATTATAGATATAAAGAAAAATGAACGCGGTTCAATTACTATTTTCGTTTTGTCAGTAATGTTATTTTTTACATGCATTGCTTTTATGACATATCAAAGAATTTCTAGTAAAATTATGACACAAACAAGAAGTATAAATCAAATACAGTCACAATATTCTAATGATGATGTCGAAGAAATGGAAGAAAAATATCAGGCGGCAATAGATAACCAAACTGTAAGGAAACCAATATTTACAAATGTGGCAAATAAACCAGATTTAAGTGGTTTTAATAGATTAAATACATATTATGTATCATGGGATTTAACAAGTAGCCCATATGACATAAATGAATCAACAAATTTGTATGGAATGGCACCAAATAATTGGTACAATTATACACAAGGTGTGAATAAATGGGCAAATGTAAAAACAACAGGAGGGGGAAATGATTGCTATTGGGTGTGGATACCAAGATATGCATATAAGGTACCGGATAGAGATAGTGGAGGAGAAACAATAGAGGTAAAATTTTTGGAAGGAGCAACGAATAAACCTATAGATGGAAGTAGTATAACAATAAGTAATAATACAACAGAAGGAAGTTGGAATGTTGCCCCAGCATTCTGGTGGGATAAAAATAATGATGGAAAAGAAGATGATGGAGAACAGCTAACAGGAATATGGGTAGCAAAATTTGAGGCAAGTAGTGATAGTCCATCAGTTGTAGAAAATCCACAACCAAACCAACTTGCGATAGATGGTGGGTCAGATACAGACATAGAGTTAAAAGTCAGAGTAAAGCCAAATGTAACAAGTTGGAGACAGATAACACTAGGAAATGCCTTTAAAGTATGCCAAGCATTAACAACAAGTGAAAATTCATTAGAGAATTCAACAAATCTTGATGCACATATTATGAAGAATGTAGAATGGGGAGCAGTAGCATATTTGAGTAGGAGTGTATATGGGATAAATGGTAAAGTATGGAACAATCCGTATCAGAATAATACAACAAACTTTTCACCAATTACAGGATTATGTGGAAAAGGAACACAAGATAAAGGTTTAAGCACAGATGATATTAATAGCACATGTAAATATAATGAAAAAGGTGGAGGAAATGCATCAACAACAGGAAATGTATATGGAATATATGATATGTCAGGAGGCTCATGGGAATTGGTAGCAGGAATATTGAGTTCTAAAAAATCAAATAGTACATATTATGATTTTACAGATGTAGAAACAAAATATTATGATAGTTATGAAAGTTATAGTAACTTGAAATATGGAGATGCAGTTTATGAAACTTCTACTACTGGAGATACTACTAGTCATAGTTGGGATGTTAATACTTCTTTGTTTCCTCGTGCTGATTTGCCAGTTTTCATGAGAGGTGCTCGTGCTGGGGATACTTATGCTGCAGGTGTTTTTTCATTTACCTGCAATGGAGATGGTTACATACATAG
>CANQES010000119.1 GCA_947595555.1 uncultured Clostridia bacterium
GTAGTTTGTTTTTAAAAATTTTATTGGCTACTGTTATTAATCATGTCTTTTTTAGCTTTTTATTTTTCACACTACACCTCTAGCTTAATTTTACTATATTTTATTTTTTAATACAATCTTTTTTTGACATTAAAGACATGAGGTATTGTTCCACTTTTTTTGTTGTGATATAATAACGTAAAATGAAAGGAACAAAATTATGAAAAACTTTTTTATTTTATTAACTATGAAAATATTACATATTGGACTAAAAATTGCAGGCAAAAATGGTGGTAATTTTTTAGGCAAAATAGCCTATGACTGGAATCCTAATATCTTTAAATATTTTAAGATTAAATGTCCTATTATAGCCGTTACTGCTACAAATGGAAAAACAATGACAAATAACGCCATTGGATATGTTTTTAAAACTGCTGGCAAAAAAGTAATCAGTAATACTGAAGGTAATAACATGGAAACTGGTATTTTATCTACTTTATTAAAGCATTGTTCTTTAACAGGAAAAATCAAAGCTGACTATTTAGTATTTGAAGTAGATGAAGGTTATGTTCCTGTTATTTTTAAAGATTTGAAATTAGACACTTTAGTTATATTAGATTTCTTCCGTGACCAACTTGATAGAAATGGTGAAGTTGAATCTTTAATTTTAAGAATTAATGATTTTTTAAAAACCTACACTGGACATCTAATTTTAAACAATGACGACCCAAATGTGGCAAGACTTGGTAAAGCTAATCCAGAAAATAATAATATCTATTATTTTAGCGTTGAAAAGTATTCACATGCTACAAAAGATATGAAAGAAGCTGGCGAAGGAAAATTTTGTCCATTTTGCAATACTCGTATTGAATATGAATATTATCAATATTCTCATATTGGTAAATTCAAATGTCCAAATTGTAATTATGGTGATAATGAAGTTTATAAAATGGCTAAAAATATAGATTTAAAAAATCGTACTTTTACAGTTGATGACGTTACTTACAAAATTCGATTTAATAGTATTTACAACATTTATAATTTTACTGCCGTTATTAGTTGTGCCAGTTTATATTCAATTGATACTGACGTAATACAAAAGGCTTTAAGCACTTTTATTTTAAATAATGGAAGATTGGAAGACATTCAAGTAAAAAATATACCAACTATCATAAATTTAGCTAAAAATCCTACTGGTAGCAATGTTAGTCTAAGGATTTTAAATGAAGATGAAGATGAAAAAGAATTACTATTTGTTTTAAATGATAATATAGCAGATGGACGTGATGTTTCTTGGATTTGGGATATTAATTTTGATACATTAAACAATGTATCTCGCATCATTACTTCTGGTACTCGTGCTTATGATATTGCTATTCGTATTAAAACAGCTGGATTTCCCGCTGAAAAAATTGAACCTTATTTAGATTTACATGAAGCTGTTGAACATTTTTACCAAACTAATGTAAAAAAATATGTAATAGCTAATTATACTTCCTTACAGCCTACTAGACATGAAATATTAAAATTAAAATAAGAAAGGATTCTTAACTTATGAAAGAATTAAAAATATTATATTTATATCCAGATATTTTGGAGCTATATGGTGATTTTGGCAATATACAAGTTTTGCGATATCGCTTAGAAAAACGAGGATTTAAAGCTATTATTGAACCTTATTCTATTGGTAATCCCCCACCTAATTTTAAAGATTATGATTTGGTCTTCGCAGGTGGTGGTGCTGATCAAGAACAAGGTATTTTGGCAGAAGATTTACTTCAATATAAACAATCTATCAAAGAAGCTGTCAATGATGGTGTATTTTTTCTTTTAATATGTGGAGCTTATCAGTTATTTGGTAAATATTATAAAGGTGTGGAAGGACATATTATTCCAGGGTTAGAAGTTTTTGATTATTATACTGAAGCTATTGATGATAGAAAGAAAAGATGTATTGGTAATATTGTAATTGAAACAGAGCTAAATGGCAAAAAAACAAAAGTAATTGGTTTTGAAAATCATGGGGGACAAACTTTTAATATTTCTTCTCCTTTTGGTTCTGTGCTTATGGGAAATGGAAATAAATTTGGTGATGACCATGAGGGCTTTTTTCTCCCAAATGTCATTGCAACTTATTTACATGGTCCTCTTCTTGCTAAAAATCCTGAACTTACTGATTATATTATAAAATATTGCTTAGATAGACAATATAATGAAGATACTATTTTAGAGCCTTTGGATGATTCTTTTGAAAATAAGTGTAGAGAGCAACTTTTGATATTATATAAATGTTAATTGAAAATACTTATTAGATAAAAAAATGTAGTTTTTTCCTACATTTTTTCGTTGGAAAAAACTACATTTATATTTCTATTATCTCATAAACAGTCTAATTTTAAATTTTAAAACCTTTTTTGCAAAATATTTAAATTTTGTTCAAGAGTTCAGTTACACAATTAAAAGTGGACGGAACGAAAATTCATCGTAGACGTTATACAAATCGGTGGCGCAGCGAGTGCTCGCGTAAATATCGCTGAAAAAAAAGCTGCCTCCCCTAGCGACACACGGACGGCTGGAATCGCTAGAGGTTTCTGTCGACCATTCCTGACAATTACTTGCCATATCCCAGATATTACATATTTTATCTTGTATAGTCTCATCAAGTAAATTATTTGTTCCTTTATCTGCAACGCTGTCTGTATTTAAACTATCTTGTATTGAATATTGTTTTGTTTTCACTTCTGGTTTTCTATCATCAAATGCTTGCAAAAATACTATTGCCGTATCCCATGCATAACTATTCATTAAATCACTTATAAATGTACTTGATGAATACATATTTCCACATAACTCTGATGCCTTATTTTGTGTTATATAATTAAATACTTGTGCTTCTGGTTTTTCAACCAATTTTCCCCCAGTATATCCTGTCCAATTTGTATTCTTAGTAGTATTACTTGTATTAACTGTTGTATATCCTTCTATTCTTGCTTCATACCTTCCTATATAATATCCTCCTGCTTCTTCTACTTTCGTTTTTCCACTATCTTGTTGTACTGTAAATGCATCATACACACTTTCCTTTGCTGTTGCATTTTTACTTGATGTTCTTGATTCGTCACAATTAGTTATACTCTCTTGGTTACGTGGTGTTACCATGCCATCTCTTGTAAATGCATATCTACTTAACGTTATTGTTTTGGCACTTCCTTCTGTTTTTTCTTCATCTGTATAAATTGTTCCTACTGGTATCCATACAAATTGACTTCCTTTTGTATTTTCATATGTTGCATCTTCTATTACTACTCCTTTTGTTACATTCTCTCCTTCTACAACTTTAAATCCCTCTGGTACTACTACTTTGTTTCCAAATGCATCTTCTATTTCTCTATCTTCACCTGCTTGATATACATGAGCTGTTGCTATTGCCTCTTTTACTGTTGTTGGTGTTTCTACTGGTGGGTCTTCTTTTCCAAAGTCTATTGTTCTACTTCCTATTGTTATTTCTCCTGTTTCTTCTATTGTTGCTTTTTCTTCTGCTGTTATTAGGTTTCTTTCCTCTAAGCTATCTAATAATCCTTCCAATGTTTGCGCTGTTACTTGTGCTGTCTGGCTATCCATTTTTTTATTCGTTTTCCACAAGTTACATTCTTCTTCTACTGTTGCTCCTCTGTTTTCTACTCTTGCTCTTTCTGCTTGGTTTAGTATTCCATTATTTCCAAGCAATGTTGCTATACTTACTCCTGCTAAAATTAATAATACTATTATTGTGATTACGAGTGCTATTAATGTTAT
>CANQES010000120.1 GCA_947595555.1 uncultured Clostridia bacterium
TATATTCTCCTTCTGCTATGTCAAATCCTATTTTTAAATATTCTTTTCCTTGTGTAGTTTTTTCACAAACTACTTTTCTTATTGTACACTTATATCCTCCTGCTGGTAATGTTTCAAATTCTCCAAAGGCTTGTGCCTCATCATATCCTTGTGGTTTTTCCATAGTTATTTTTCCTCACTTTCTTTTAATAATTTAGTTTCAATATTAGTTTCAATAATGTTTTTAATTCCTTCATCTGCTGCCTGCATATATTGTTCATATTGCATTTCATGTCTTATAAGTTCTTCATATCTGTCTTGGTCTATTTCAACAGTCGGTTTTTGAAATAAAGTATTTCTTGTTGCCATCTTATTTACCTCCCACTATTTTATTTTTTAATTCATCAAATATTTTGCCCATTTCTTCTGGTGTAACTTTTTTTACCTCTACTTCGCATTCTGCTGCCATATGTTTTGGTTGTTCTTCTGATGATAACTTTGGTTTTTGCATTTCATCATATTTATTTGCCTTTATAATTAGTTCTTTATATTCTTCACTAGTAATCATCACTACCATTATTTCTCACCTCTTTTCTTTTTTTGATACCATTTCCAAAAGCCTTTAAATTCTGCCCTTTGTTTTTTAGGTACTCCCTCATTGTGTTCTTTCCATTGCTTTTTTAACTGATTTCTTTCAATTTTTCTTTGTAAACTCATTGTTTTTTTCCCTCCTAAAATGGTATATTATCTTCTTCATCATTGTATTTTGTTTCATTTCCCTCTGGTAAAGCTACATAGTTGTCGTTTTTAAGATTTTTATATCTTTCTAATAACTCTTTTACATTTGGATCATATTTTGCTAATGCTTCATATTGCATTATTTTAGACATCTCTTTTGTTTTTTTGTTAAGCATCTTTTCTATTTCTTTTAATTCTGCTGCTTTTTCTTTTTCTTTGTAATAATTTCCTTCTAATTTAGTAACTATTCTTGCTACCTGTTCTCCATAAATAGCATTATTAGCTTCTACTTCATTTTTTTCATATACTACTGCTATTTGATATCCAAATTTAGTTAATGCTACAACATAATCTCCTTTTTCTAATTCCAATTCTGATTTAAAAATATATGTACGATTTTCATAAAATTCATTAATTCTAAAATCAGGTCTAAATATTAGTTGATAAAAGTTCATTTTATTTTCCTCCTTTTTCTTTTTTATTTAATTCATAGTATTCTCTAATTGTTGTATCTACCATTTTTAAGTCGTTATCAATTTTCATTTCAAACATTCCCATTGGACTTTTACAGGTACTATATCCATCACTTTGCGTTTCAAAATAATGATCTTGTCCATCAGTTTTGCAAAGCAATACTATTGAAAATAAACCTTCTAATGTTAGTTGATTATCAAGCATTTTTCCGCTTGTTTTAGCTTTAATTTTTCCTGTATCAGTTGTTTCTGTATGATGTAAGAAATAAACTATTGCATCATTTGGAAGATTTTTTATTACATAATCTACAAGTCCTCTAAAATTAAGTGCTACATCCGTGAACTTGTTGTATCCAAGTTCTTTTGCTCTATCAAACATTTCAAAAGCCATTAAATATTGTGAATCATCTATTACATAAGTTTTGAAATTTCCTTTTGCCATATTGTTTTTTATTTGTGTATATGTAACATTATCAGCTTTGTTTAGTTGTTTCTTAAATGGTAATGGCTTACCTGCTATGTTATAGATAACAACTTCATCTTTTTCAAAATTTCTTAAACTGCAACTTTTTCCTGATCCTGATTCTCCTAAAATTAATACTGGTATTCCCATATTTTTTTACCTCCTAAAATAAACTTTGTTGTTCGTTGATGTCTTGTACTATTATTTCGCCATTTTCATCATCAATTGATACTGCATAATTAAATCCAACAACACCTTTGTATGATCCTTTTGCCTCTTTTATTTTTTCTGATATTTGAAAATCATAAACTGGTTGTAAATATTCTTCTTTTTGATCGTTAAATTCTCTATCTTTTTTCTCTACCTTTACATTTATTTTTAATGTAATTTCTGCATCCTTTTCAGTTAGAATTGCATTTTTAGTTAAAATATCAATTGAATGTTCTAGTTTTTCTTTCATTGGTTTTAATAATTCACTGTCTAAATTTAAATTTTCAATTTTCTTTTTCATTATCTTATCCTCAAACTTTCTCCTCTTGGCTCAAGATGAGCAAAAGGTAATTCTTTTCCTTCTTCTAATGCTGTTCTTATTTTTTCTGTGTCAGTTTCTAATTTTTTATATTCTTCTGGTACATCTCCATCAATTGTAAGTGCTTGTTTTCCACCATTTTTTTGTATTCCAAAACTAAATAATTCAGTTTTGAATTTTGTTTTTCCAAGTTGTGTCATTGTGTTTTGTAAATTATCTTTCAATAGTTTTGCTCTATTTTCAAAAGCTTTTTGTCTTGCTTCTAATCTTAATTTTTCTGCTTTTATTTTTTCTGCATCTCCTAGAAGTTCTTTGATTATTTTTGCATACCCATCTGCTTTGTCTTCAATTTCTCCTTCAATGGATTCTAATGTGTCTAATACCATTTGTTCATCTATGTCTTCGTCATATAGCATATTAAGCACTGTTTCATAATTACTTGTTAATTCATATAAATTAGCCATTTTAATTTTTCCTCCAATCTTCATAAGCTTCTTCAAAGCTTTCATAATATTTTCCTTGCCACCATGAATTTTCTTCTAATGTGGCACAAATTACATATTGAGCACATTCATTATCAGTTATCTTGCATAGAAAAGATTTTTTACCTTTTCCTCCAAATAAGATGTAATAAGAATTTCCATTCATATTATAAAAAATTCTATTCATACTCTTGCCCTTTCTAACTTTCTATGATAAAATTTAAATAGAAAGTATTTATATAAATATTTTTATTTATGAACTATCTGTTTTTAGTTTGGTCGCTAGTAGATAGTTCATTTTTTATTGGCTTATATCTCATATCTTCTCACCCCTTTCAATTGTTTTAATTTATATTTCATTGTTGCCAATGTTATAATGTGCCAAATATAACATTTACTTAACTTGTTCATTTTTCTTTTTATCTCCCTTCTTTAAAACATAAATGCTTGTCCAAACATTACTGCAAATGTTACTGCTATTGCCATACTACCTAATAGCATTTTAAACATATCTGCTTGTCCTTTTCTGTATGCTACTTTTTCTTTTTTGCTCATAGTGTTATCCCTCCTTATTTATTTTTGATCTTAGGATTTCACAACATATTCTATTAAACTCTTCATAAACTCTCTGTTTTTCTTCTTCTGTTTTTGGAAAATATGTGTCGTCTACTAATATTTCTGTGCTACCAAGTTTAAATTTATTAACTATCATTCCAAAAACACCTCTCTTTTATCTTATTCATGTTGCTAGTCCTCCTTTACTTATTTATTGGCATTCCAATGTCGTCTCTAACAATTTTTGCAAATGAGTCTGTAATAATTACTGTTGTATGCATATCATATTTTTTTCTAATAAAATCGCTTACTGGTTTTGCTATTTTTTCGAATTCATCAAATTTTTCATTCATATACTTCCCCCCTTTTATTGTGTTTACCCTCAATCATTTAACAGTTAGTGAAATTAGAAGGTATAAATGTTTTTGATATATTAAAAGTGGTCCAAAAAATTAGAAAGTTCTAATTGAAAAATGGTCCACTTTTAAAATGCTCTA
>CANQES010000121.1 GCA_947595555.1 uncultured Clostridia bacterium
CTTTTTAATGTTTGTACTGTAGCAAATGTTATATGTGTTCCTATATTTATTTTTCCATTTGCAATTTTACCTAATCCAACATTTTCAAAGTTATTTTTTGCTCTATCATAACTTTGATTTAATAAATCTATTGTATGTGTTATCCAAAGTGTCTTTAATTTTAGTTTTGCAATTAATTCAAGCGCAGTTTGTGTTTTTCCACTCCCTGCTGGCATTACGATAATTCCATTTTTTCTTAAATATGCCGTCTCTTTTACTTTTTCTTGATAGTCAAACAATTTTATATTACTTTTATATGTAATTTGGTTTCCTGAAATTATTCTATTATCAAATAAAGTCAATGGATACATTGAGAATAAATCTTTTAAACAGCCAAATGGTAGTATTAATTCATTTCCATTTATTTCATAAAAAACTAAAAATCTCGGTGTTTTATAATTTGAATATCCCAATCTTTCATTTCTTATATAATCAGGATTTTGCATTACTAATTCTTTTTCTGCATATTTTTTTATTTTTTCATCTGGTTCTTGTATTCTTATATTATTTGATACTATAATTTTCAAAATTATCTCCCTTCTAAATCAATATTCTTTTGTGAAAAATCTATATTTTTCATATCGATTTCATAAATTTTTTTATTGTATTTTATTGCAAGTATAAATTTTGTATTTCTGCATTCAGTATATCTCTTAAATGCTTGTCTCTGATTTTCTTCTATTCTACTTATAGGAAATAAATGTGTATTACAAGTCTTACAGTCTATTAACATTGGTTTATCCTCTTTAATTGCTATTAAATCACATGGTTGACTTCCTATATGTTGTTTTGGAGAAAGAAAAGTTACCCAGTAACCTTTCTTCCTTAATATTTCAGCATACTTTTTTTCAAAATCATTTCCTAGCCTTTTATTATTCATTTTTCCTCCTATATGCTCTTTTATTATTTGCTTGTTCCTTAATTGTCGCCCATCTACAATTAGATGGCTCATAGTCTTTATCGTTATCAATTCTGTCTATTGTTAAATTATCTGCATATCCATTTTCTATTGCCCAATTATAAAAATTCAAAAAATCTTCTAGCCATTCATTACATATTTTAATTCCTCTACCTCCCCAGTCGTTATATCTAGGGGATTTTTTATTATAACAGCGTTGTTTCATATTTTCCCAAATCTTATATAATCTGGTTTTGTATTTACTATGTACAATATGATTTCTTTTTATTTGACAACCACAACTTATTATTTTATTACCTTTTAAGTGGTCTCCTCTTACATTCATTTCCTTTCCACAGTCGCATTTACAAAACCACAAAATATGTCCAAATTTATCAGTTCTAGTTCTTTTTACAACTGTTAATTTTCCAAATCGTTGTCCTGTTAAATCAATAAATCTTCCCATTAGTTAGTACCTCCAAGCACATTATTAAAATCGCTAATTTCGTTATCTTGAAATATTTTTCTTAATTGTTCTAGTGCCTTTTTGTTGTTTCTGTATTTCCAAATAATTTTAGCCACTATTCCTACATGTTCATCAAGTAAATCAAACTGATTTGCAAATTTTAATTCTTCATCTGTAAAAATTAAATTGTTTGATTTTTTATTAAACATCAAATTCATTTGTTTTAATTCTTCTGGTTTATAAACTCTTAAAATATTTTTTTCCACAATAAAATACCTACCTTTCAAATATCTTTTCGAATACTTGAAAAGTAGGTATATTTATGCTAAAATATACTTAGATTTACTTTTACAAGTATTTCGATATTGAGTATTCTGGTTTACTTTGGCGAGTGACAGAATACTCTATTTTTTTAATTCATTGTAGACCTTATCTATTCCTTCTCTTATTATTTCTGATTTTACTTTTCCTGTTACTTTACAACAATATTCTAATTTGTCTATATCATCTTGTGACATTCTTATTCTAGTATTAAGAGTTTTTGGATTGTCTGTTGGTCTACCTGTTCTTGGACTCATTTCATCACCTCAATTCTGTATCCACATATATATTATAATATGTATCCACAAAAGTCAAGTATTTTTATGAAATTTTTTTTATATTTTTTCTGCTCACCAAAATCTATGTATTTTATTATATTTTCAATGTTCTATTTTTCTATATAAACTCATTTGGAAATACAGTATTAAGTATTTCTACCGCTAAATTTAATGCTTCGCATAACCTAGCTTCTGTAACTGGTTTAGATTCTTCCTCTTCTCCATTTAGCATTTTTCTTAATTTTGTTCGTTGCATTTCTGTATTTTTTATGTGATCTATATGTTCTTGAAACATACTTTGTTGAAAATCATATTCTTTGCATCTTTTTTCATAATCTGCTAATATATGTTGTTTTGTTTTTGTTGCATTTTCTGGACTTATTTGCTTATTATGAAACATTATTAACAGTTGTTTTAATGCTAAAAAACAATGTGTTTCTAGTAAATTATAATTTCCAGGAGGTGTTTCAAGTTTCATAGAATCATTTATAATTTCTTCTTTGCTTTTCATTTGGTCTTACCTCCATTTTATTTTTTTTGCATACCTGAAATATGCAATTTTTATATAGGTCTTACCTGTCTTACCTTTTTCCGTGAATATATTTATATTTTTATAAAATTATTTTTTTAATCGTATTAAATAAAAATTCCCATATGTATATTATTATTTTGTAAGAGGTAAGACTTTTAGTTTTTTATTATATTCAAAGTCGCTTGTTTCTGCGATTTTTTTATGGTCTTACCTTTGGCTTACCTTTGCTAAAAAGGTAAGTCCTCCATTTCTTGTTGTTGATACTTTTCTTCATATGCAATATCTGATTTTTCTGGATCTAATTTGAATTTTATATAATTTGCTTTTACTCCATATGCTTTGGTTTGATGTGTAAATTTTCCTTGTGAATTTCTTTCAATTTGCTCTCTATCTGCAAAATTTCTTATTATTGCTGTAAAATCAAAACCTGCTTTGTTTAATGCTTCTGCATATACACTTTTATTTACAAGACAAGTGTCCTCATCTGAATTGTATTTGCCCCATATTTCTCCGTTTTCATTTTCTTTAAATTTGTTAATATTCTGGGAAATCCAGTTCATTGTCCATTCATATGCTCTTGCTGAAACATCAACATCATTTTTACTTGTAAGCCATCCTTTCACATCTTCTATTGTTAACTTTTCATCTTTGAATATTAAATCCGTAGATAATTCATCTGCTAAAAGTATGGTTGCCATTGCCATTGCTTGTTTGTCTGTTGTATCTGTTTTATCTAATATATTTTGGAATATTTGTCTGTATCTTTCTTGCAATTTTTCCTGGTTAGGAATACTTTTAATAAAGTCTTTACCTGCAAATCCATAATTTTTTCTAACAAAATTACTTACAAAATTACCATCTGCAATTACTTTTTCTGTTGCTTCTACTTCTATTACTCTATTTTTCACTCCTCCACCAGAAGTTGCTTTTGTAATAGGCTCTTCCCCAGTAAATAGAAAACAGCAATTCCATTCTTTCAATAATTCAATTCCGCCATATGCTTTACCTCTTCCTCTATCAACACCTTCTGTTAAATACATTACTAAATTGTCAAAACTATCCCATCTGCTTTTTATAGTTTGTAATTCATCTCCTGCAAAAGGTATATCATGCACAAAACTTGCATATCTTGCTAATGCTACTTGCGTTGCATTTAATGTTCTTGTTAATTTT
>CANQES010000122.1 GCA_947595555.1 uncultured Clostridia bacterium
CATTTAACAACATCATTATACTTGATACTCAAAAATTTTTCAAGACATTTGATTTTCAAATCAAAATCATATATAATAACCTTTAATAAAGGAGTACATATGGAACTAGAATATGACATAAAAGAAATTGATGTTGGAAAAACTATTCATTCTATTTTAATAAACAAATTAAATATATCTACAAGACTATTAACAAAACTAATAAAAAACAAAAAAATATTACTTAATAATGCTATCTGTAACACAAAAAGCATAATTCATTTGGGAGATATCATTAAAATTCACTTTGATATTGTGGAAGATAATTCGAATATTGTTCCTACACAAATGCAACTTGACATTATATATGAAGATGAATGGATGTTAGTTGTAAACAAGCCAGCTGGTATTCCAATCCATCCTTCTAGAGCTCATTTTACTGATTCCCTATCAAATGGAATTAAATATTACTTTGACAGTATTAATTTACACAAAAAAATTAGACCAATAAATCGACTCGATTTAGACACTTCTGGATTAGTTATTTTTGCAAAATGTGAATACATCCAAGAAAGTCTAATTCAACAAATGTCTAATAAAACTTTTAAAAAAGTATATAAATGTTTTATAAATGGATTTTTAAAAGAAAAATCTGGCAAAATCAACTTACCAATTGGTAGAAAAACAGGCAGTATAATTGAAAGATGCATTGATACAAAAAATGGGCATCCTTCTACAACCTATTACGAAGTAATACAAGAATTTACAAATTATAGTTTAGTAAAATGCATATTAGAAACAGGTCGAACACATCAAATTCGTGTTCACATGTCAGCAATTGGGCATCCGCTTCTTCGGTGATACATTATATGGTACAAGCTGTGAACTAATTAATAGACATGCATTACACAGCTATCAAATTCAATGTGTTCATCCCATTTCTAAAAAAGTTCTAACATTTAAAAGTGAGCTTCCTAAAGATATGCAAAACCTAATTAAATAGACTCTAATATTTTACTTTTGTCTGTAACACCGACAAAAGTTTTTTCTGTTTCTCCGTTATTAATAATCACAATTGTTGGAATTGTCATTACACCATATTCCATAGCTAAATCTTCATTTTCATCTACATTAATTTTTCCAACTTTAATATCATTTCTCTCTTCTGCAATGTCGTCTATTACTGGTGACATCATTCTACATGGTCCGCACCAATCAGCATAAAAATCTAGCAAAACTGGTTTATCAGATTTTAATACCTCCTCTTCATAATTTTCTGTTGTTATTTTTAATACACTCATAACTTTTATTCCTTTCTTTTATTTATCATTAGTATATACAAATATATCATATTTTATCAAAAGAAACAACTAGTAATAACTATAACGATTATTAGGCATAGAACCATAAATACCTGTCGTAGAAATAGTTATAAATTTAATTGAATAAATATCACAATAAACTAAACTATCATTTTCAAAAGAACGTAACAAAATGTAGCTTGCTCCCACATCCTGTAGAATTCCAATTCTATCTACTAAATTATTAGTTCCAATTAGAAATTCTACTCTCATCAATTTTCCTATTTGTTCTCTCAAAAAAGCGGGTGTATAAATAGTATTAGTTAAAATCTCTGGTGAATTTTGGTTAATATCTACTTGTCTCGTCTCTCTTTTGTTAGATGTTTCCTCTGGATTTGGCATAATTTCTCTCCTTTACAAAAAATTTTAAGTTCGTGAATATTTGTCAGTTGGACGATAAAAGCAATGTTTGCCTAATCTTGTATGAAATGTGCCAGAGCCATTACTTGGAAAAGTGGAGCTACATGTCGGACGAAATGGATTTAAATACCACAAACAATTTCCAATTTCATTTGATCGATTTCCAGCTAAAGCCCAATCTGCTATGTAATAATGTATGTCAGTTGGATTCATATTATAAATATTTTGTGGATTATATTGATTTCTAATACTTTCCCTCGCACAATCATATTGACCTTCTTGAAAAATGATATTCCTTATACTTCCACCCTGCGAAATTCTTGCATACTCGCCATCAGCACTATTAACTCTATTCATAGTAACAGTAGCTACTGCTTTCATGCCGATTGTCTCCTTCTCCACCGAGCTTCACATTGTACAATTCTTGCTAATAATTCTCTATCTGAATATGCCATTATCATCACTCCTAATATTTAATTATATTAAGTATCTATGCAATTAGTTCCATTTATGATATAATTATTTTGGTGATAAAAGTTGAAACTGTTATTTAAAAATACAACTACATACAATAAAGATATTTATGATAAGTTTCTTTTGTTCCATCAAAAAAGATATCATTTTAGCTATACAGTCTATACAGCTACTGTTGTGGCTTTAATTTTATTTGTTTTGATTTTACAAGTTAAATATCATAATTTTACTATTGCTATTTTATTTTGTTGTGTTTTTACCATTTTTATTTTATGGAGATATTTTCATCCTATTGCTGAAGTTTCTAAAGAATATCAAAGTGATAAAATTCAAAAGGGAAAATCCTTTACTTTCAAGTTCTACGATAATTTTTTTATAATTGAAAATATTAAAGAATTTTCCAAATTTAAATATTATAAATTATATAAAGTTTTTGAAACTGTTGATTTCTTTTATCTGTATATTGATAAAACTCATGCTTTTTTACTTGATAAAACAAAATTTAAAAATAACAATTCCCAACAATTTTCAGATTTCATAAAGAAAAAATGTTGGTGGTGTTTTAAAAAAGTCAAATAATGCTATCTAAATAATAAAAAGTAGCATCTTCTTCAGTCAATACAACATCAAATGAACGTCGGTACACTTCTAATATGTCTGGCGTTTCATTTTCTAATATGCCGATTTTTAAAGTTGTATCCCATTCTTCTGAATCCACCATTCTTTCATCTTCTTTCATGTCTCCAACTAAAATTTTATATGGTCTATTTAACTGTTTTTTCATAGTTTTATTTAAAGTATGTATTATTTTTCTATTATCAAATTTTTTTAAATGTCCATTTTCATCAAATTCTAAAAAATTACTAATTATACACATATTATTTGAATAACAATTATTCTCTTGTAAAAATTGTTTAATAACATTTCCTATTCCAGCTGATAAAATAATAATTGGAACTTTTTCTTTTTTTAACTTTTGTAAAAATTCCTTTGCACCTTCTCGCAATTTTAAATTTGCTATATTAACTGACTTTTCTAACTTTTCTTTAGTCAAATGATATTTATAATATAAATCCATACATTTTTCATACCATTCAACCATAGCTTTTTCTTTTTCGTGTTCTGTTATTTTATAATTCAATTCAATTGGTCTGTATTTCTTAAATAATTTGTCCATTTCTGTATGATATGCTTCTTCAAGCAAAATTCCACTAGTAGCCCATGAATCTAGACTCTTTGCAGATGTTATTGTTTTATCAAAATCTAAAACTATGCAAACATTGTCTTTTGTTATGTTTAATTTTTTTAATTTATCTGTATTAATATATTTCATATTAACCTCCATTCCGTCGCTTCGCTCGGCACAAAGTGCCATGAAAAATTGCGACATTTATATTTCTTTA
>CANQES010000123.1 GCA_947595555.1 uncultured Clostridia bacterium
AATGATATGGCCTACGTTATCAACATCATATATAACATCATCTTATGGAACAAGACTTCATCCAATACAAGGAATAATAAAAAATCATGATGGAATAGATATAGGCGGTAGAATGGGAGATCCGGTTTATGCATCAGCAGATGGAGTAATAATTTATTCTGATTTTAATACTGGAGGATATGGTAACATGGTTATGATAGACCATGGACTAAATGAACAAGGTGTTAAAGTTGTAACATTATATGGTCACGGAAGTAAATTGCTAAAATCTGTAGGAGATGTAGTTACTACAGGAGATATTATAATGGAGGTAGGATCTACAGGAAATTCAACAGGTCCACATTTACATTTTGAAGTTAGAGAAAATGGTTTATCTGTTGATCCAAAAAATTATTTATCAAATGAAAATTAATTAAAGAAAGGAGAGTATGATAATAAATCATACATAAAAATATATGAATGGAAAACAAAAATTAAAGACATTTATGACAATTATAATTACAGTCTTAGTAACATTTTCAGTTACAATTCTTTGGGCATATGGTGGAACAGGTAATATAAAATCTTCATCATCTTTATTAGGAAATGCTTTTCAATCAGACAAACTTGCCACTAAAGTTGAACTAATTAGACAAAAAATTAAATCTGAATTTATTGGAGAAGTAGATGAAGATGAATTAATAGAATGGGCAATTAAAGGATATGTTGCAGGATTAGAAGATAAATATAGTGAATATTTCACACCAGAAGAAATGGAAGAATATTATGCAGATACAATAGGAGAATATGTTGGAATAGGTGTGTATATAACATTAGATAGTGAAAAAAATGAAATAGTAATTTATGATACAATAGAGGGTTCACCAGCAAGAGAAGTTGGACTTAAAGCAGGAGATGTACTAGTAGAAGTAGATAATGAAACATGTAATGGGGATGATTATGATACAATAACAGATAAAATAAAGGGAAAGATTGGAACAAAAGTTAAAATCAAAGTATTAAGAACAAATGAAAATAACAAGCAAGAAAAATTGGAATTTGAAATAGAAAGAAGAAATGTAGAAATAAAAAGAGTAACTTCTAGAATGTTAGATAATAATATAGGCTATATTTATATTTCAAGTTTTGATGGAACAAAAGTTTCTGATCAATTTGAAGCAGAATATGATAAGTTAGTATCTCAAGGAGCAAAATCTTTAATAGTAGATGTAAGATCAAATGGTGGCGGAATTGTTGATGAAGCATTAGAAATTGCTGATTTAATGACAAATAGAAATGAAGTTCTTTTAATAGAAAGTGATAAAGATGGTAATGAAAAGGAGACTAAATCTAAGAGAGACAAAAAAATAACAATGAACTCTATACTTCTTGTTAATGAATTCTCAGCAAGTGCATCAGAAATATTAGCAGGAATAGTTAAAGATTCAGTAACGAATATGAAAATAGTTGGAAAAACAACTTATGGCAAAGGCGTAATACAAGCATTATATCAATTAACAGATGGAAGTGGACTAAAAATTACAACAGAAAAATATTACACTCCAAAACATAACGAAATAAATAATCATGGTATTGAGCCAGATGTTGTTGTCGACGATTATAATTTCACAGGAATAATAGATTTAGAAAATGATACACAACTAAAAAAGGCAATAGAAATGTTAAAATAAATATATAATGTATAAATTAAATAAAAATCAAAATAATCATCCATAATGTTTTAATTTTGGATGATTATTTCTATTAAAAAAGTTTTTCTTTAAAATAAGACTTTTAAATAATTACAGATATAAAAAAGACTTAAACAGAGGATCTATGCAAGTCTTAATTTTTACTTGGTGCCAACGACGTAGTTATTTACAACTCGCCATTAGCTCTCTTGGGCGATTGATACAAATATCAATCAATTTATTGTCATTACTTTAAATAAACTTTATAAATCTTCAAGTTTTTTCCATTAATAAAGTTAAATTTTTATTCTAAAATTACTTTAGTAAATGATTATGATATATGTTTAGTAATTAAAGCCAAAAATAAATAATATAAGGCAAATACTCTTTAGACTAAGTCTAAAGAGTATTTGTAAATCAACTTGACCGTTTTTCAGGTCTAAATGTCTTCTTAAATTGAGTGTATTTCAACTCGCAACAGAATTGCTTCTGTTAATATTATTATACTCAAATTCTAAAAAAAAATCAATAAAATATGTAAAAAAATTTGTATTTCTTTTAATTTTTTTTGTATTTTCTTCAAATTTTCTAAAAATAGAGAGTAAAAAATAGTTATATTTATGTAGAAATTTTGTTTATTTTGTGCTATTATATATCTTGAATTTTACTTTTAGGAGACATAAAATTTGAATATAAATGATGAATTAAATAAATTAAATGATAATCAGCGACAAGAATTAGAAAAATGGTTTGCTGAACAAATATATAAATTAAATAAAGTAAGCAAGAATAAACAGTTAAATTACGTACCATATGTAACAAGAAAGCAAGTTGTGTGGGTTGATTTTGGCGTAAATATTGGACAAGAATTAAATCATTCACACCCTGCAGTTTTATTATATTCAAGACCAAATGTTGGTACAGTATTAGTTGCACCTTTAACAAGTAAAGCAAACGAATCAGATGTTATTATTGATATTGGAAAAATAGAAAATTTTGAAGGGTTTTCATATTGCAAAATAGATCAATTAAGAGCAGTTAGTAAACTTAGAATACAAACTAAAAAGTATGAAGGAAAATATTATAATAATTTAAACTTAAAAACTGGTGTGTATTCTAATCCGGAAGTAAGTACAGTGCAAATAAATTTAATAGATTAAGCTATTCAGGAATTGAAATTTAAATCTAAATAGCAATAGAATATTACATAAATTGCTTGAAATTAACATAAAAATATTCTATACTATTAACATTATTCGTAGCTATGCGAAATAAACAAAAATAGTAATTTCAAAAATCTCGCATAACAATTGTAAGGAGGAATTTGTATGAAATTATTTCACACAGAAAATGGTAAAGAAGTTGTTTACGTTCAAATGCAGGATATTATGCATCTGAATCAGAGTGACTTACCAATACCTGCATCTATCTATACAAAGGTATTTACAGGTGTAACTATTGTCGATGACTCAAATCGGTTTGACTTTGTAAGGTTTGATGAAGAATATGAAGTAAGTTTCTTCAGAGATTTAGAATTTGTTATTGACTATGACAAGTACAAGGACTTAACCGATGAACAGTTAGAAGAAGAAGGTAAAAAACTTGCTGTTAAAGCAAATGAAATTGCCGAAAAATGGAACAATATGTCAGAAGAAGAAAGAAAAAAATACTAATCTTCTGCAGGAACACAAAAATCTTGTATATATGCTAAACTTCTTGAGTGAAATTTATGCAGTAAAACATCACAAGAAAAAAATGCCTTTCCCTGAATTTGTAAAGGTATCGAAGGCAAAAAGAAAACCATTTTTCAAGAAAGACAAAAATGTGGAATAAGGATGAG
>CANQES010000124.1 GCA_947595555.1 uncultured Clostridia bacterium
CAATAGATTATGGTGTACCATCAGGAACACCAGTTTATGCAGCAGCTGATGGAATAGTATTTAAAACTGCTAATTTAACAACAAGTTATGGAACGTATGTAGTTATTCAACATGCTGGAGGATTGCAGACATGGTATGCTCATGGTACAAGTGGTTCAATTTGCGTATCAGAGGGACAAGAAGTTTCAAGAGGGCAACAAATAATGAAATCTGGAAATTCCGGGAATTCAACTGGTCCTCACTTACATTTTGAAGTAAGAGTAGCACCATACAATTATAATAATTGTCGAGTAGATCCACGTAATTATTTCTAAAATAAAAAAAAATACATATAATTTTAATAATGTCGCATTGGGACGTTTCCTTTGCGACATTGTACATAAGTCATAATTAAGAACATCGGAGGTTTAAAAATGGAAGAAAAGAAAAGATTTAAAGTATATAAAATTATAATGCTAATTATTTTGGTGGCATTTATAACGTTTTTTATAACATCAATAGGAATGTATCAATATTTTGTACATGGGGATGTAGTTAATTTCTCTAAATCTGATATAAATTCAGCTCTTAGTAGTTATAGAGCAATTATAGATAAATACTTCTTAGGAGACATTGATGAAGAAAAATTAAAAGAGGGAGCAATTAAAGGGTATGTTGAAGGATTAGGAGACCCTTATACAGAATATATATCTAAAGATGATATACAAGATTATTTAGAAGATACAATGGGAAACTTCGTTGGTATTGGCATTTATATGGTGAAAAATACAGAAGCAAATAAAATACAAATATTAGCACCTATAAAAAATACTCCAGCTGAAAAAGCAGGAATTTTACCAGGAGATTTTATTGTTTCAGTGAATGATGTTGAATATACAGCTGATGATATGACAGTTGTTTCTCATAAAATTAAAGGTGAAGAAGGAAGTTCAGTTAAACTAGAAATTTTGAGAGGAAATGAAACATTAAAATTTGATATAAAACGTGAAAACATAAAAGTTAATCCGGTAGAAGGAAAAGTTATAGATAACGACATAGGGTATATTGAATTTTCTTCATTTGACGAAAATACTGCAGAAGACTTCAAAGAAAAATATGAAGAATTACAAAAACAAGGGATAAAATCACTTATCATTGACATTAGAAATAATGGAGGTGGAATTGTACAGGAGGCATTAAAAATTGCTGATTATATAGCAGATAAGGATTCAATTCTATTATATGAAATAGATAAAAACAATGAAGAAAAAATTGAAAAATCAGAAAATGAACCAATAATAAACATACCAATTATTATTTTAGTAAATAAGAATACAGCAAGCTCATCAGAAATTTTAGCAGGGGCATTAAAAGATTTGGGAAAAGCAAAAATAGTTGGAACTAAGACTTTTGGAAAAGGTATTATTCAAACAGTGTTAACATTAACAGATGGAAGTGGACTAAAAATCACAACAACTAAATATTTAACTCCAAATAAAGCAGAGTTAAATGAAGTAGGAATTGAGCCAGATGAAAAAGTGGAATTGCCAGATACAGTTAAAAATATTTTATTAGTAGAAGAAAAAGATGATACACAATTACAGAAAGCAATAGAATTACTAAAATAGAAGGAGGAAGTATGAATTTACCAAACAAATTAACAATATTTAGAATTATCTTAGTACCAATTATGGTTATAATTCCTTTTTTGGGAATAGAAGGCAAGTTACTTGAAATACCAATTGAATTTTTGTTAATTGATATAATTTTCATTTTAGCTTCTATAACAGATAAATTAGATGGATATTTAGCTAGAAAAAACAACCAAATAACTGATGTTGGAAAGTTTTTAGATCCATTAGCTGATAAAATTCTAGTTTTAGCAGCTATGGTTATGTTGGTTGAAATGGACAAATTACCAGCATGGATACCAATAATTGTATTAGCACGTGAATTTTTGGTATCAGGATATAGATTAGTAGCAGTAGAAAAAGGTGGAAATGTTATAGCAGCTTCTAAATGGGGAAAACTAAAAACAGTAACACAGATGATAGCAATTATTGTAGCTTTTATTGATTTATATGGTTTTGGAGTTTGTTTTACAGGACATTTACAAGGAGGAGAATTTATTTTGAATCTGATTGTAACAGTCATGATGATTATACAAACAATAGCCACTATATTTTCAGGTATTGACTATATGAAAGGTGCTAAAGAATTAATAAAAAATTAAGATTTGCTTGACAAATTTAGTTTTTTGCCGTAATATAGTAAAAGATTTTTTAATAAGATGCATTTGAAAGGAGAATTATCATGGAGGAAAAGGAAGTATTATTAACACAAGAAGGTTACGACAACCTAGAAAAAGAGTTAAATTTTTTAAGAACAGAAAAAAGGGCTGAAATAGCAGATAGAATAAAAGTAGCATTAGGATTTGGAGATTTATCTGAGAATTCAGAATATGATGAAGCTAAAACAGCACAAGCAGAAAATGAAGTAAAAATAGCAGAATTAGAAAACAAATTAAGATATGCAAAAATAATTGATGAAAAAGATATTGACACAGAAACTGTACAAGTTGGAAACATTGTAAAAGTATTAGATATGGAGTTTGATGAAAAGGTAGAATATACAATTGTTGGTTCAACTGAAGTTAATCTAGCAGAAAATAAAATATCTAATGAATCACCACTAGGTGCAGCTTTGTTAGGAGCTAAGAAAAATCAAGTAGTAGAAGTTAATGCACCAGCAGGTGTAATGACATATAAAATTTTATCTATAAAAAAATAAAAGAGACATTCTAAAGAATGCCTTTTTATATTTTTATACTACTATCTAAAGCCAATTTTATCATAGTATTTAAACCAGTTTGTCTTTCATCTGCAGTAGCAATATCAGTAATGAATTTTGAATCTACAACACTCATCAAACAACTTGCTTTTTTATTAAGTAATTTTGCTGTGTAAAATAATGAAAAAGCTTCCATTTCAGCACTAATAGGATTAAAATCTTTAGGAATTCTATCTAAAAATTGATTAACATCTGTCATATAAACATCAAAACAATCAGTACATATCGTGTTCCCTGTAACAATCTTAATATTTTTTTCTAATGCTGTATCTAAAATTTTTTCATTTAATTCTTTGCTAGCTTCTACTATATGGCAGTCATCATTATTTAAAGTAAGTGCAAAATTTCCTTCTGTAAATACAATGTCAGCTAAAACAATATCAAATAAATTTAATTCTGGTTTATATGCGCCGCAAGAACCAATTCTAATGATATTTTCAACTTCGTAGAATTTGTACAATTCATAACAATAAATTCCCATACTAGGCATTCCCATGCCAGAAGACATTACAGTTATAGTTTTTCCCTGATATGTTCCAGTATATGCGTACATACCTCTAACCTGATTTACTAATTTTGTATTTTCTAAAAAATTTTCTGCAATATATTTAGCACGTAAAGGATCACCTGGCATAATAACAGTCTTGGCAATATCTCCTAAATGTGC
>CANQES010000125.1 GCA_947595555.1 uncultured Clostridia bacterium
GCCTTCAACTGCACCTTCTCCCACTAATGCCTTTCCTCTAATAAATGCACAATGTCTTATTTCTGCATTTTCTCCAATAATTGCTGGTCCATGAATGTATGCACTTGGCATAACTTTTGCTGATTTCGCAATCCATACATCTTCTCCAACTTTTTCATATTTTTCAGTATCAAGCTTGTTTCCTAACTCTAATATGTAGTCATTTATTTTACTTAATGCTTCCCATGGATAAGTCACACTTTCTAATAATTCTTTCGCAATTGTTTCATCTAAATTATATAAATTATAAACTTTGCATTCTTCCATATTTTATTCCTCATTTTTTCCAATATTTTTCATATAGTTCTTTCGCTGTTTTAGGACTGTCTACACCTTCTTTATTTTTTACTGGTGCAAAATCGTCTTCCCTCTTTCCTCTTAAAATAGCTATGTCATCAAAAAACTCAAAGGCATCAAATATGAATGATTCAAATTTATATGAATTTGGTTCTTCTGGTATAATTTCTCTTCCATTTTCATCTATGTATGAGTTTTTCTTGAAAGCACTATGATACATTAAATGTTCTTTGCTGACTTTTTCAATAGCTTCAATCGTATATAAGTTACACATGATATGGGATTCACCATATTTTAGTTCTCCATTTTCATCTACTTCTTCTGCCATTTTGTTAGGGAGTTCTGTATATTCTATTACTTTTGGATGACCATTCATTTTACAAAATACTCCTACTTTTTCATGTGGATTTGCTTTTACTACAGATTTAGATGCTATTTGAACTCCATTTTTTATAGCCATTCCTAATAAAGTGATATCTACCATTTTTAAAAGTACATTGTCAACACTACCTATAAATACCCATTTTATTCCTTTTTCTTTCATGTCAGCTAAGCAACCACTAACTCTTAAAGAAGAATAGGTTCCTCCGTTTCCATCAGATGCTTCTTTTATTTTATTTTCTTTACTAATTAACAATTTGCCATTTGTATCTATTAATGGCATTTCACTTTGAGTAAATATAATAACACTTTTTTTGTCATATCCAAAATAATTGTTTTTTTCTAAAAAGTCTTCTGTTTCTTGATTATTTTCTTTGCTTGTCATAATATACCAAGGAATTGTTGTTTCATATTTTTTATTTGCTTCTTTTAAATTTTCTACTAGTATTTCAAATAGATATTTTCCTTTTCCATATACATCCAATTTAAATGTACCTTTTGGTCCTTGATGTCCGAAGTCTCGTTCCTTGACCTCCTGCCATTGTTACTACCGCATAATGTCCATTTCTTACAATTTCTTCTCCTAAGTTATCAAATTCTTCTTTTTCAGTTTTTGTTAATTTAGCCTTATCTAAATATGTAATATTTTCTATTTTATTTTCTTTTATTTCAATGTCTTTTTTGGTATCTTCATATAGTTCCATAAGTTGGTGAAAATCTATTTTGTTTATTTGTTCTATTAGTTCTTCTTTTTCTTTTCCTTTTAATTTATTTAATAATTTTATAATGTGTTCTTGATGGTATATTTTTAATGTTTCTAGTGTATCTTGTACTTTATCCATTTTCTATTCATTCCTTTCGGTCTTCCCATTTTTGATATATTATATGTAATTTTATCATATTAGTTTCTATTTATCAAGTTTTTTTGCATTTAAGTTTGATTTAACTATTATTTATAAAATAAGGAAATTAAAATTTTAGAAAACTTGTCATATTCTAAAAAAATAGTCCATATATATTAACTAAAGAATTCGTACAAACATTTTGACAAGAATAAGAAGGAGGTATATAGATGGAAAATACAAGATTGTATGAAGACATCGCAAAAAGAACAGATGGTGACATCTATGTAGGTGTGGTTGGGCCTGTAAGAACTGGCAAATCTACATTCATAAAAAAATTCATGGATTTACTAGTGATTCCAAACATTAACAATGAATACAAAAAAGAAAGAGCAAAAGATGAACTTCCTCAAAGTGCTGGTGGCAGGACCATCATGACCACAGAGCCAAAATTCATTCCAAATGAAGCAGTAGAAATCACATTAGATAATAATTTAAAATTTAAAACTAGACTTGTAGACTGTGTTGGATACTTGGTTGATAATGCAATTGGTTACTTAGAAGATGACATGCCTAGAATGGTAAAAACACCTTGGTCAGAAGATGAAATTCCTTTTGAAAAAGCTGCTGAAATTGGAACAAAAAAAGTAATTGAAGAGCATTCTACTATTGGTATTTTAGTAACTACCGATGGTTCTATAACTGACATTCCGAGGGAAGATTATATTAAAGCTGAGGAACGAGTTGTAAATGAATTAAAAGCTTTAAATAAACCTTTTATTATCCTTTTAAATGCAAATGATCCAACTTCTAGTTACACTCAAGAATTAGCCAATAATTTAAGTGAAAAATATAACACTACTGTAATGCCAATTAATTGTGAATACTTAAATATGGATGACATCAATAACATGTTTTCTAAAGTTTTATATGAATTCCCAGTAGAACAAATTTGCATAAAATTTCCTAGATGGATTGATGGCTTAGATTTTGATCATCCTTTAAAAACAGAATTATTTGATGAGATTAAAAATGCTTTTTCTAATGTTAATGTTTTAAAAGATGTTTCAAGTTGCGTTGACAGCATTAAGCAAACTGAAATCATTTCTAAATCTTCTATTTCTGATATACAACTTGGCGCTGGAAATGTAAATGTAGACATTACTTTAAAAGAAGAATTATTTTATCAAATTCTTTCTGAAATTACCAATGTTGATGTTACAAATGAAGGAGATTTGTTTAGTATTATTTCTGATTTATCAAAAACCAAAAAGAAATACGACAGAATTGCTTATGCTTTGGAAGAAGTTGATGCTAAAGGATACGGAATTGTTACTCCTTGTATTGATGATTTAGTTTTGGAAGAACCAGAAATGATTAAACAAGGTTCTCGATTTGGTGTAAAATTAAAAGCTACTGCTCCATCAATACATTTAATTAAAACAAATGTAGAAACTGAAGTATCTCCAATTGTTGGTTCTGAAAAACAATCTGAAGAATTAGTAAATTATCTGCTTTCTGAATTTGAAAGTAATCCTAAAGAAATTTGGAAATCTAATATTTTTGGAAAAAGTCTACATGAATTAGTTAATGAAGGTTTACAAACTAAACTTTCAAAAATGCCTGAAGATGCTCAACTAAAATTACAAGAAACTTTAGAACGTATTGTAAATGAAGGTAGTGGCGGTTTAATTTGTATTATATTATAAATTAAATCGAGTAGAGAATAAATAATTATTTTATTTATTCCCTCTCACACCACCACTCAAGCGGTTCTCGCAAGTGGCG
>CANQES010000126.1 GCA_947595555.1 uncultured Clostridia bacterium
CAATTTCAAAATTTTAATCCTCCTAATAGTCGCACAATAGGAGAAGCATTTTCAAATGCAAGCGGTTATGCCTTAACAGAAACTCCTTATAACTCTAGTTTTGCAGGGTATAAAGATTGGTTTATTCAAAACTATAATAAACCTGGATACACCATTGAAGCTGGCATAGGTGTAAATCCTTTACCAACTTCACAATTTGACGATATCTATAATAATAATTTAGGAATTTTAGTACTTGGAGCATTATTATAAAAAAATATATTCTACTATGGTTTTAAAACTACCTTGATACAATTATCTTCTTTGGCATCAAAAATTTCATAAGCATGTCTGCCTTTTTCTAAAGGTAATGTATGAGTAATAATATCTGTTGCATCAATTTCGCCTTTTTTTATGCTTTCTAAAATTGGCTCAACATACCTAGTAGCAGGACACTGCCCCATTTTTAAAGTAATATTTCTTGTAAACATATTACCAAGTGGAAAATTATTATATTTTGTTCCATACACACCTACTAATGCTATATGTCCACATTTTCTAACTGCTTGAGAAGCTATTTCTATTGCTGATTTAGACCCTCCTTGTAACTTTAATGCTGTTTCAACCTTTTCAAACATTGACATTTTTCCATCTATGCCTACACAATCTATCACACAATCCGCTCCACCATGTGTCATTTCTTTGATATATGCACCAGTTTCATCATATTCCTCAAAATTTAATATGTCTGCTCCATAACTTTTAGCATGTTGTAATCTATATCCGACTCTGTCTACTGCAATAACTCTTGATACGCCCTTTAACATGCACCATTTTATTGTAAGTAGCCCAACTGGTCCACATCCCAATACAACAACAGTATCTCCTTTTTTCACGTTTGCAATGTCTGTTCCCCAAAGTGATGTTGGTAATATATCAGTTAAAAATAAAACTTGCTCATCCTTCAATTCTTCTGGTACTACCTTTGGACCGACATTAGCATTTGGAACTCTAATATATTCAGCTTGACCACCAGCATAATCTCCATAAGATTTACTATATCCTAATAATCCACCCGCTTCACCATATTCGTTACTATTATCACATTGACTATATTCTTGATGCTCACAGTAAAAGCAATGACCGCATGCTACTGGAAATGGTATAATTACTCTGTCACCTTTTTTTATATTTTTTACTTCTTTGCCTACCTCTTCTACAATTCCCATTGTTTCATGCCCTAATATAAATCCATCATACATTCCTTTTACCAACCCATGCACTAAATGTAAATCAGAACCGCAAATTGCTGTCGATGTGACTTTTACAATAATATCATCATCTTTTTCTATTTTTGGATCTTTAACTTCTCTGCAATCTACTTTTTGAATTCCGTCATAAACAAGTGCTTTCATAAATACCTCCAATTTTTCATTTACAAATATTATTTGCATTTTTCATATTTATATTCAACAAAAATAGAGCTAAGATTTTTATACAACATTCATTAAAAAAATCTTAGCTCTATATAATTATTATTTACGTAACATTTATCATTTTAGATGATACCTATTTTATAATTGTCCTTTTTTCATCAGCCCCTACACCAATATATTTAACTGGTACTCCGGTATATTCTTCAATAAATTTAATATATTCTTGTGCTTCTTTTGGAAGTTCTTCAAAAGTAGTAGCACCTTCAGTATTCCATCCACCTTTCATTTCTTGATAAATTGGTTCACAATTTTCTTTATCAATCGGTACATGCTTGATTACTTGTCCTTTATACTTATAACCTATACATACATTAATTTTATCCAATTTTCCTATAGTATCTAAATGGTTAACACACAAAGAAGTTAATCCACTAGGATTTTTTGTATGCTTTACCATTACTAAATCAAGCCAACCTGTTCTTCTTGGTCTTCCTGTAGTTGTTCCATATTCATGTCCCCACTCACGGATTTTGTCTCCAATTTCGTTTTTTTGCTCCGTAATAAATGGACCATTTCCCACTCTTGAACTATATGCTTTTATAACACCAATTACTTCATTTATTAAAGTTGGACCTATACCTGCACCTGAAGCTGTTCCACTTGCATTAGGATGAGAAGATGTTGTCATTGGATAATCTCCATGGTCATTGTCTAACCAAAAAGACTGTGCTCCTTCAATAATTATTAATTCATCTTTTTCAATTGCTTTATCTAAAATTGGATAAATATCAGCAATATAGTCTTTTATTGCTTCCTTATATGTCATACAATATTCAAACTCTTCATCAGCTGTAATTATTGGAAATTTATCTTCTTGATATACTCCTTGTTCTATAAGTTTGTTTGCTTCCGTCACTAAAACATTATATACTTTTAGGTTTTCTGCAATCTTATTTTTTAATTCAGATGAATCAATCAATAAATCATGCATTCTTAAATTTGTACGTCGTGCTTTTTCTTCATAAGTAGTTCCAACACCTCTTCCTGTTGTTCCCACTTTGTTTGATTTTAGCATTTCATATAATCTATCTAGCTGTTTATGATGAGGAAATGTAATATGTGTTCTTTCACTTATAACAAAATTATCTCTTTCCACTTTTATACCTGCATCTCTCATTTGTTTTATTTCTTCTGTTAACACCTGTAAATCAGCTACTACTCCTGGTCCAATCATTGAAAGAACTTCTGGTCTGATAATAGCTGATGGTAATAAGTGCATAGCATATTTCTTACCATTTGCAACTACAGTATGACCTGCATTACTTCCTCCTGTTGCCCTTATTACTATTGATGCTTGCTTTGCTTCATAATGAACCGCTCTCCCTTTTCCTTCATCTCCATATTGCAAACCAACAATCATTTTTATAGACATATTATTTTCCTCCTTTACATTAGCATGATATCATAGTATTTTTGCAAAGTCAATTTATAAAACAAAAAAGGCTAAAGTAGCTTAAAAAGCCTTCTTTAACCTTTTTACTCACCTAATCCAAAGCTCACACCCAAAGCATTGTTAACTTGATTAATAATGTTTTCATCATCTATATGTCCTATTCTTTCTTTTAACCTACTTTTATCAATTGTTCTTATTTGTTCTGCTAATACTACTGAATTACTCTTCAATCCACAAGAATTTGAATCTATTTCAATATGCGTTGGTAATTTATTTTTTCCTGTTTGGGATGTAATTGCCGCTGCAATGACAGTAGGACTATATTTATTTCCTAAATCATTTTGAATAATAAGAACTGGTCTAATTCCTCCTTGTTCTGAGCCAACTACTGGACTTAAATCTGCATAAAACATATCTC
>CANQES010000127.1 GCA_947595555.1 uncultured Clostridia bacterium
GACTCTCTATTTAAAATAAAATTCATATCATCTGGTGATAAATTTTCCTTTTGCATCAAATATGTAAGAATAGAAGTATCTATATCTCCACTTCTGCTACCCATAGGAATTCCACCAAGTGGTGTTAACCCCATACTTGTTTCAATAGACTTTCCATCTTTAATAGCACACACACTACAGCCCTGTCCTAAATGACAATTTACAATCTTCAAATCTTTAATATCTCTCCCCATAATCTCTGCCACACGACTTGATACATATTGGTGAGAAGTACCATGAAATCCATACTTTCTTATACCATATTTTTTATAATATTGATATGGAATTGCATAAATATACTTCTCTTTTGGTATTGTCTGATGAAATGCAGTATCAAATACAGCCACCATCTTAATATCTGGTACTATTTTTTTACAAGCTTCAATTCCCAAAATACAAGCTGGATTATGAAGTGGTGCTAAATCAGAACATTTCTTTATTTCCTCAATTACATCATTAGTTATTAGTACTGAACTAGTAAACCTCTCTCCACCATGCACTACTCTATGACCAATTCCACTTAACTCATTTAAACTTTTAATAACTCCATAATGATCATTTGTTAGCCTATTTAAAACAAAGCTAATTGCTTGTTCATGATTTTTAGCTGGATGTTCAAATTTGTGTTTCATATCACCTACTTTATGTGTTAGAAATGAATTTGGTTGGCCAATTCTTTCAAAATATCCCTTTGCCATTACTTCTTCTGTATCCATATCAATTACTTGATATTTTAATGATGAACTTCCTGAATTTAAGACTAAAATTTTCATTTTTTCTCCTTTCAATCAAGGATTTGGGGACGGCCCCATAATCCTTATTTAATTTTTTATAATAAGGATTATGGGGCCGTCCCCAAATCCTTGATTTTCTTACTGCTGTGCCTGAACTGCTGTAATTGCTATTACTCCTGCTATATCTTTGCTACTGCATCCTCTTGATAAATCATTGACTGGTTTGCTAATACCTTGGCAAAGTGGTCCATATGCTTCTGCATGTCCAAGTCGCTGTACTAATTTATATCCAATATTACCAGCATCTAAATTTGGAAATATTAATACATTTGCTTCCCCTTTTATAGGACTTTGTGGTGCTTTTAGTTTTGCTACTTCTGGAATTATCGCAGCATCTAATTGCAATTCTCCATCTACTAGGATATCCTTATTTTTCTCTTTTATCAATTTTGTTGCCTCTATTACTTTTTCTGTTAATTCTGATTTAGCACTACCATATGTTGAATAAGATAGCATTGCTACTTTGGCTTTTTTTCCAACTAACTGCTCAAAACTTTCGCTAGATGATATTGCAATGTCAGATAAATTTTCAGCATCTGGATTTTCGTTTAATCCACTATCAGCAAATATAAAAATACCTTCTTCACCATATGCACAATCTGGTACTACCATAACAAAAAATGCAGAAACTAATTTTGTATCTGGTTTTGTTTTTAATATTTGCAATGCTGGTCTTAATGTATCTGAAGTAGAATGAATTGCCCCTGAAACTAATCCATCTGCTTGAGTTTTTTCGTCTTTTACCATTAACATTCCAAAATAAACAGGGTCTTTTATTAACTTTCTCGCCTCTTCCAATGTCATTCCCTTGTGTTTTCTCAATTCATATAATAATTGTGCATATTCTTCTTTTCTCTCATAAGTATCTGGACTAACTATTTTAGCTTTTTCTATATTGATGTCATTTTTTTGAGCAATATTCATTATCCTTTCCTGATTGCCTACTAATACAATATTAGCATACTGCTCTTTTAATACCTGTTCAGTAGCTTTTAAAATTCTGATATCTTCTGCTTCTGGAAGAACAATCGTCTTTATTTGCTCTTTAGCTCTTTGCTTTATTTCTTCTATAAATGACATATATCTTCTCCTTTCTTGATATTTGCCTTTATTATATAAACAATTTTAAAAAAGTACAAGTATTTTTATTTTATTCTAATAATTTTTTTATATCATCGTCATGTCTAAGTCTCCAAGACAAAAAATGATAAGCACCTTTATCTTGCTGTATTGCTATGTTCGCCATATCTTTTTTATCTCTTAAACGGTCACTTGCATATTTGATAATTGTCCCTTTATTCATGACTGCTGATGTCACAACTTCTTCATCATCTCGCAATTCCTCTGAAGCATAATATAATGCTTGCCCATAATTTTTACAGCTCTCTAATATGACTTCTTTATCTGCTTTTAACCTTTCAGAAGCATAACAAATTGTCCATGGTGCTCCTTTAATCCCTAACAAAATAATTTCTTTATCATTTTTTAACTCATCACTTGCAAACTCCAAAGCTTCGCCATCTTGTTCTAAAGCCACTTTTACAACTTCTTTATCATTTTTCAATCTTTCTGATGCCCACTCCAAAAACTTACCATTTTCTTTTAATGCTTTAATAATATACTCTTTATCATCTTTATTATCTATTACATCTTGTACGTCCAATTATTTTACCTCTTCCTTGCAATTAGTGCTTTTATTTTTATTCCTTGTTCAGAAAACATTTTCTCATGCTCTGTTTCAATATTATTCTCAAAAATTGGCTCTTTGTGTAAATCATATGTCTTACTTATAACTTCAAATCCACTTTCCTCTAGATATATCAATGTAGATGCAAATAAATCATCATCATCTGTTTTAAAATAAATATCCCCTTTTTCTTTTAAAAACTGTTTGTACTTTTCTAATTGAATAGAATGTGTTAGCCTCTTCTTTCTATGTTTTCCCCTAGGCCATGGATTACAAAAGTTAATATAAATTCTTTCAACATCATCTTGCATGTCAAATAGTAATAAAATTCTTTCAATATTAAATCGTGTAATCAAAACATTTTTAGGCTCTATATTAGCTTCCTGATAAGCATGTTCAATATGTCTTTTTGCAAGTCCCAACATTGCATCCACTAAATCAATTGCAATATAATTAATTTCTTGATTTTCGACTGCTAATTTGGCTATAAACTGTCCTTTCCCACAACCTAATTCTAAATGTAGCGGTTGATTTGGATTGACAAATTGCTCTCTCCATTTTCCTTTTAATTTTTCTGGCTCATCAATATAAAATTCACTAGCCTCTAATTCTGGTCTCGCCCATTTTTTATATCTTATTCTCATTTCATGCCTCCATTTAACAACATCATTATACTTGATACTCAAAAATTTTTCAAGACATTTGATTTTCAAATCAAAATCATATATAAT
>CANQES010000128.1 GCA_947595555.1 uncultured Clostridia bacterium
CGTCCCGCTTGTAATTCTTGATCTTTTCCTTGTGCTCCATAACCGGGAATTAAGAAATATGTATGTGGTGCAATTTTTCTTATTTGTTCTAATTGTTCTGGATAAGTAGCCCCTACAACCGCAGCTACGCTACTATAACCATATTTACCTCTTAATTCCTCTCCCCATTTTTCTACTAGTTCTGCTACTTGACTATAAACTTCTTTTCCATTTTCTAATTTTAAATCTTGTAATTCACCAGATGAAGGATTTGACGTTTTTACTAAGACAAATATACCTTTATCGTATTTTTTACAGTCTTCTATAAATGGTTTAATACAGTCAGTTCCCATATATGGGTTTACAGTGACAAATTCAACATCATAAATTGTTTCTAGCTTATCACCTATTGGTGTTTTTCCTAAGAAAGCATTTGAATAGCCTTGTGCTGTTGAACCTATATCTCCCCTTTTACTGTCCGCTATTACAATCATTCCTTTTTCCTTAGCATATTCACACGTTTTCTTAAATGCTTCCATGCCTGGAATTCCAAACATTTCATAAAAAGCAATTTGTGGTTTTACTGCTGGTATAATATCATATGTAGCATCAATTAATGCTTTGTTATATTCTATAATTGCTTTTGCTGAACCTTCAAAATCTTGTGAATATTTACATGTTACACATTTAGGCAACATGTCATATCTTGGGTCTAATCCCATTACTGTAGGATTATTTGTTTCTTGTATTTTTTCTATTAACCTATCAATTGCATTCATTTTTTTCTCCTCTATATTTTTTATTTTTCGTACACAACTCTTCCTCCTACAATTGTATATTGTACTCTTCCTTTTAATGTTCTACCAATAAATGGACTATTTTTTGATTTTGATACTATCATCTCTTTTGTATAAGTATAAGTTTCATTTGGGTCAAATATAGTAATATCTGCTACTTTTCCTTCTTCAATGCTTCCTCTATCAATTTTTAATAATTTAGCAGGATTATATGAAGTTAGGCGAACTAAATCTAAATAAGTTAAATCTCCTGTGTCAATCAAATTCATAATTTCTGCTGACAAAGCTGTTTCAAATCCAATAATTCCATTTGGTGCTGTTGCTAAACCTTTGTTTTTTTCGTCTTCAGCATGTGGTGCATGGTCTGTAATAATAGCATCAATAGTTCCTTCCTTTAGTCCTTCAATAATTGCATGTCTATCTTTTTCTTCTCTTAATGGAGGATTCATTTTTGCATTTACACCTGTTTTTAAAACTTCATCAACAGTAAAAGTAAAATAATGTGGGCATGTTTCACAAGTAATTTTTACTCCTCTTTTTTTGGCATCTCTTACCATGTTTTTCGTGGTTTTTGTACTAATATGACAAATATGTGCTCTTACGTTATTTGTTTCAGAAATTACTATTTCTCTAGCTGCCATTATTTCTTCTGCCTCTGGTAAAACTCCTCCTACTCCTAGTTGTTCAGCAATTTTTCCATTATTAATAGCTCCTGCTGCAACAGATTTTTCTTCACAATGTGATGCTACAAAAGTGCCCAATTCATCAGCCTTTATTATAGCTTCTCTCATCATTCTACTATTAACAACTGGCATTCCATCATCAGAAAATGCAATAGCTCCTGCTTTTTTCAATTCCTCAAAGTCAACTAATTCTTCTCCTTTTTCTCCTTTTGATACAGAAGCATATGGAAGAATATTACATAAATTTACCCTTTTGGCTTCTTCAATAATTTTTTCTAAAACAATAGCGCTATCTGGTGTTGGTTTTGTATTTGGCATTGGACAAATTGTAGTAAAACCACCACAAACGGCGCTTTTGCTACCTGTTTCGATTGTTTCTTTATGTTCAAATCCAGGTTCTCTTAAATGGCAGTGCATATCAATCATTCCAGGTATAATATTAAAATTTGTACAGTCAATTACTCTATCTGCTTCCTCAGTAATGTCTGTTGCTATTTTTTTTACTATGTCATCTTCAATAAGAATATCCTTTTTTTCAAATGTGTTTGTCTTATAGTCAATTAATGTTCCATTTTTTAATAATGTTTTCATAATTCCTCCTAATTTTATATATTATATTAATTTAAACTGTAACTATATTATCATTTTATTTGGTTTTTTTCAACATTTTTATTTGACAAATCCATTTTTTTTCTTTAAAATACATTTTAGAATTAATTTAAGGAGGAATTATTATGTCTGATATCATGTCATATTTATTTGAAACAAATGCAATAAAAATTTGTGAAGAAAATAAACCATTCTGGTACACATCTGGAAAGATTGGTCCTTATTTTGTTAATACTCATTTTATTTATGGTTCTGAACAAGACGCTTCTGATTTATTAAGTTTTATTGATGAATCTTTAGCTGATAAAATGACTTTACCAAAAAAAGTATTCGAAAAAGTTTTAGAGCAATATAATAACAACAAAATTTATCAAGATGTAATCAATACTATTAAAAATTACTTAGAAGAGCATATTGATATATCTCAAGTTGATTATATTTCAGGAGGAGAAAGAAGAGATTGGTTCTTTTCTAATATATTAGCTCATCTATTAAATAAACCTCATATTTCTATATACAAGGATTTAAGTACTGTAGTAAGTGATAGCAATTTTGAAAACACAGAATTAGTAACTTCTTTGGAAGGAAAAAAAGTTCTACACATTGCAGATTTAATTACTGTAGCATCTAGCTATATAAGAGCTTGGATTCCAGCAATTCAGAACTTAGGAGCTCGCATTTGTTGGTCTTGCAGTGTAGTTGACCGTATGCAAGGTGGTAAGGAAAAGCTTGAAGCTGAAGGAATTACCTCATTATCTTTGGTAAACATCGACCATTCTCTTTTTGAAAAAGCATTATCTTTGAAAATTATTAACGAGAATCAATTGAACATGCTAGATGGATTTTTTAAAGATCCAGATGGAACTATGAGACAATTTTTAATTGACCATCCAGAATTTTTAGAAAATGCACTACATGCTGATGAAAAAACGCAAAAAAGAGCTAAACTATTAGTAGATGGACATTTATATAATCTATAAAAAATTTGAGAAATTGGGAGAGGAATTGAGGAATTGTGAGGAATTGGGGACGGCCCCATAATCCTCAATTTTTTGAAAATTAAAAATATATTTGCTAAATCGAGTAGAGAATAAATAATTATTTTATTTATTCCCTCTCACACCACCACTCAAGCGGTTCTCGCAAGTGGCGG
>CANQES010000129.1 GCA_947595555.1 uncultured Clostridia bacterium
CACAATATACGCTGTCATTCGTGGTGGTAGCTTCCTTGACGCGGGTACTGACGGCCCAGTATGCTACCGTCATGGTCACGTTGCTAGTGAGTCTCTCTACAGCATTGACATCGGTTTCCGTGTCGTGCTTTATGTAAAGTAGCACTGTTCACTGGTGGTTGAATGCGATGTACATAAGATTGTAGAGATGAAATGCGGGCTGAAATGTAAATCGAAAAAGAAAAAAAGGGGAATAGATTGTGAACCAGGAGCAAGGTAATGGTAGACGTGTAGAACTTGCAATAATTCCGAAATATGAATTTTATATGGAATATATGCTTGAGGTGATATTATTTAAGCTACCTAGAACAGAAAAGTTTAGTATAGGAACAGAATTTAAAAGTAGTATGTATGAAACTCTTAGGAATATTATATTCATTGAAAAAATTGTACCCAGAGAAAGAATATACTATTTGAACAAAATTGATGCAGACTTAAATGTTCAGAGAGCATTACTTCGAATTATGAAGAAAAATAAGTGGATAGATGAAAAAAGGTTTGATTATGTTATGAATACTTTAATAAGAGAAATTGGTAGTATTTTGGGAGGATTAATAAAATATTATGCCAAGAACAGTACGAAATGAATATTATAAATATCTAACATATGAAAATCTAATGAAAGCACATCAGAAAAGTCAGACTGGAAAAACAACTAGGAGGAATATTGTAAAATTCAATTTAAAAAAAGAAGAATATATAATGTGGTTATATGAAAGATTAAGAGATAAAACTTATAGACATGGAGGCTACACATCATTTTATGTGACTGAGCCAAAACTTAGGAAGATTGAGGCATCTGGATATTTAGATAGAATAGTTCATAGGTGGTGTGTAGATAGTTTTTTAGCTAATAATTTTATACCACAATTTATACCTACATCTTATGCAAATATAGAAAATAAAGGAATGCATAGAGCGGCACTTGATGTGCAAAAGGCAATGAGAATTTGTAAAAAAAAATATGGAGAATATTACATTTTAAAAATGGATATTGCTAAATATTTTGCAAGCATAGATAAAGATAAATTAGTTGAAATTTTAAAGAAAAAAATAAAAGATAAAGATATAATGTGGCTTTTAGAAGAAATAATATATTCTAAAAAAGACAAAACAGGAATACCTATTGGAAATCTGACAAGTCAAATTTTTGCAAATATATATTATAATGATGCAGATCAATTTATTAAGCATAAGTTAAAAGTTAAATATTATTACAGATATATGGATGATAGTGTTATACTTATGCAAAATAAAGAAGACATAAGAAAAGTAAAACAAGAAATAGAAAATTTTATTAGAGATGAATTATTTTTAAAATTCAATTCTAAGACAAATATTTTTAAGTCTAAGCAAGGAGTTAATTTTTGTGGATATAAAATTAATGAACATAGAATGAAACTAAGAGATAAAGGTAAGAAACATATAAAAAGGGCAATAAAAAAATTAAAATTAAAAATAAAAAATGGAGAATTGACATCAAAAGAAGCAAAAAAATATTTGTGTGGCTATTTTGGATATATGAAATATGCAAATACATACAATTTTAGAAATAGATATTTTGAGGATGAAAACAAACAATAAAACTATAAGGTGTTTAATTTTAGGGGTAAATCGGATATTTCGGGGTCTGTCATTCGTGGTGGTAGCTTCAATAACGCGGGTACTGACAACCCAGTATGCAACCGTAATGGTAACAATACTAGTGAGACTAACTACAACATTAACATCGGTTTCCGTGTCGTGCTCTAATATTTTTCCAGATTATATATTTTACGGAATATATACAGTGTAATATTAGTATTAAAGGGGTTTACTCCTTCCTTAACTGGTAAATATGAATCTTTGGTGAGGTATTAGTAGAAATTTATTTTCGAATATATAGTAACCATATTTACATATAAAACAATAAAGGGTAAAGAGAGAGAAGAATGAATTATGACGAAGTGATGATAAATAAAGATATTAATATTTGTTTTTTTGATGGAAAGGTAGTTTCTGAACCTGAATTTAAATTCTTTTATAATAGCAAAATATATATTTCAAAAGTTTATATGTGGTTACAAACAGAATATGGATTTAATTCTTCTAAAAATAGTAAGAGTATATTAACGAGAATTGTGGCATACGATAATATGGCAGATTATATATATCAGAATATTCATTTAAATGATTTTGTAATGATTAGAGGCTTTTTGCAGAAAGATGAAATTGTGATAAGTGAGATTATAATTTTATAAGCTCAACTTATTATTTTTTTTATTTTAGCTATTTAAATTAAGTTTTGGTCATTGATAAATTCTTTGCATTGATTTACAATATTATCTATAGTAGAATAAGCTTCTTTAATAGATAGTTCCTCAGAATTTATGTTAGAAATATTTATAATAAAGTTTTTAATCATATTAGAGTGAAATAAATTATTTGAAGTAGGAGTTTCTAATTTTTGCAAATCAATAATTTCAATATCGTAAGAAAAGGTTTTAAATAAATTTAAATATTTTTCTAAAGAAGAAGTGGGAAACCCACATTTTACAATATCATTATTTAAATTTGTTAATTTTAGTCCAAAATTAGAAGATATAATTTTGGCATCTTCATCAATGAAAATGTAAAATATTCCGCTTTTGAATAAGTAAAGCTTATTAGGATTTTTAGATTTTAATTTTACATAGTTATTTAACAATTTACTCATAATATATAAAACCTTCTTTCTAAAAATATGTAAGATTGTTTAAAAAAATTATAAAACAAAAGAAAAGTAATGTCAACACGAACAATGAATAATAATATATTTCTTATTATTTTTTACAGTTCCCTTTTATTAAAAAATATTGATAAATTAATAAATTTATAGTATAATAAAAAACAGAGTAAATTGAATAGTCGCTGGTAAAGCTCCGAAAGGAATTACGAGAGGAAAGTCCGGGCTTCACAGAGCAAAGATGCTAGATAACGTCTAGTAATGGTGACATTAAGGAAAGTGCAACAGAAAATAACCGCCTTAGACATAAGGTAAGGGTGAAAAGGCGAGGTAAGAGCTCA
>CANQES010000130.1 GCA_947595555.1 uncultured Clostridia bacterium
ATAAAGAAATATAAATGTCGCAATTTTTCATGGCACTTTGTGCCGAGCGAAGCGACGGAATGGAGGTTAATATGAAAAAAGAAAAAGGAATAACATTAATTGTACTATTAATAATAGTAGTATTAATAATAGGAGCAATAATATACTTTACATACAATCCAAAAACAGAACAAAGCACAAGCAACAAAACAGTAAATCAAACAAGCAATACAATTGATGCAGTAACTAGCAAAGAAAACATCATACTATACGATGGAGTGGAAATAGAAAAAACAACAGGGTGGATAAATTTATTTGACATTATGATAAACCTAAGCAAAGAATCAGAAAAAAGATATAACACAAAATATTACAACTATGAAAAAAACAAATACACAGGAGAAACCACAGGAACATTCAAATATGAAAATGGATATGTATTTGTAAATGAAGTAGGCAAAGTAGCAATGACAAAAAAATACAATGCAATACCAAGAACATCAACCAAACTAAATGACATACCAAACGAGTTAATAGACATGATAGACTATTCTATACTAGAAATAGAATCAATAGACTTAGATGGAGATGGAAAACTAGAATATATTGTACTTTGCGGAGTAGACTATGCAAGAGATCAAATAGGAGATGGAGAGCCAGAAGCATCTTCAACAATCATGCTATTAGATTCAAACTTTAAAAAAATTGCTGATTTAGTAAATATAGCAGATGGTTTCACAACAGAAGAAAAAGATGAAAACAATAAAGTATTTTTATCATTAAATGATATAATGTATATAGACATTGATGAAGACAACATTATGGAAATAATAATAAAAATTCCTACATATGAAGAGGAAGAAATAAGCATTCTAAAATACAATAACGGAAAAATAGAAGGAGACATAAACATAGAAGCAAAAGTTCGTCCATAAAATAAACAACAAAAATCCATAGAAAATCAAAAAATCTATGGATTTTTTTTAAAAATGTGGTATAATAAGCTTACCTAATTCATGGGAAGGATGTTGAAAATGGTATTAAAAAATTATTACAAGATATTAGGCTTAGAAACAAGCCATGTTTCCATAGAAGAAATAAAAATTGCATATAGGCAAGCCGCGAAAAAATATCATCCAGACTTAAATATAGGAGATGGACTAGCCGAAGAAAAAATAAAAGACATAAACGAAGCATACAGAACATTATCTGTACCAGCATCAAAAAGAAAATATGATAGAATATGGAATTCACACTTTGGAAAAAATCAAAAAGCCTTTTCAGGAAAAGGAGAAAAAGGAGATATTTTAAACATATTCTTAGGTAAAATAGAAAAAGAAGAAGGCAGAAAAATAAGCAACCAGAAAAATGCAAGCAAAGGAGAAAACATAGAAACAGAAATAAACATAAGCATACAAGACGCATTTTATGGAGCAGAAAAAATCATAGCGCTAAAAACACTAGAAGGGAAGATAAAAAACATATCAGTAAAAATTCCACAAGGCATAGGGAAAGGAGAAAAACTTCGTCTAATAGGACAAGGAAAACCAAGCGAATACGGTGGAAAAAACGGAGACTTACTAATAAAAATCAACATAGAAGACAGCAAACCATTCAAACTAAAAGGCAATGATTTATACACAGACTTATTATTAACACCATGGGAAGCAGCATTAGGAACAAGAGCAAAAGTAACATCAATAGATGACGAAACCAAAATATATATACCACAAGGAATTCAAAGTGGTGAGCGAATAAAAATACCAGGAAAAGGATATAAAGACACAAATGGAGAAAGAGGGGACTTAATTGCTGAAATTAAAGTAGTAGTTCCAAAACAATTAAGCGAACAAGAAAGAGAAATGTTTGAAAAATTAAATGAAATATCTGATTTTAATCCAAGAAATGAAATATTTACATAATTTTTTATTGACAAAATGTCGATATTAAGCTATAATAAATTATAGTGTTGTAACAAAAGACAAGCTATGGATAAAAATCATAGAGGAGAGGTGTAAAATGGAAACCATTGAAGGAAAGCACTTTAGTATAACAGACCCAGAAGGAGTAAACACAGTAATATATCAAATCAACAAAACAGAAAAAGAATTTTTAAAAGATTCACCAAAATACACAATAGAAAGACTAGACTTCATGGAAGAAATAAGAGGAAACATGAAAAGGAAAACCTTTTTTGTGGACAAACCATCAAAAGAAGAAGACCAACTAATCATTTTATCATTTGGAAAAGACAAAGTAATAGTAAATATGGCATTATTAAAAGAAAATGAAGTATCAATTTGCAAAAAGCCAGTACCATTAAAATTTGACAATTTATATCAAGAATACGAATATGAAATAAAAGACTTTAAATATACACCAAATTTAAAAAGACCAATGTGTATAATTGACCCAGAAACTGCAGAAGAAGTAAAACCAACACTTTACTTTGATGAAGAAACAAATGAAGTAAAAGGAAAATGTAAATTAAAACCATATAAATCTTATTTTGCCTTTGAAATCAGAGACAAAAAAGAAAATTGAGGAGGATTTTAAATGAGCGATTTAAATAAGCAAGATAATCCAACAATACATGGTGCCCAAATAGTACCAACAGAAAAAGAAATAGAAATACCACCAAAAAAATACACAATAGGAATAGGACCAATAGATGTAGAAAACAATCTAATGAGGCTAACAGGAGTAGAAAAATATTCTTTCAAAGAAATCAATGGAAAAATATACAGAATAGGTAAAAATGGAATAGAATACCCACCAGTAACTAAGGAGCAATACGAAGACATCAAAAAAGCACATGAAGAATATTTAGGCAAACAAACACAAAAGAGTAGGTGAGAGTATTATGAATTATAAAATTCAAGGAGCTATCAAAAGAAATAGAAAAAATTTCATTATATTTGCAATACTATGGATACTAATTGCCATAGTATTTGTTTCGCCTTTTGCATACAGTTCATACATAGCAGGACTAAATGGAGGAGCAGATATAGGAGTATTTGTAGAAACCTTTGGAAAATCAATGCAAAAC
>CANQES010000131.1 GCA_947595555.1 uncultured Clostridia bacterium
TTATGATGCTGATTATGACTATATCAAGCCTTATATTGCACATAATGGTGTTAGAGTTCATACAGGAATTAAATACTATCGAATTACTGGAGATAGCGATTTCAAAGATTATTATAATCCTAGATGGGCAATGGATTCTGCTGAAAAACAAGCTGGTCATTTCTTAGATAGTAGAGTTTCTCAAATTAATAATCTTTCTCAATACATGGACACTCCCCCTATTATTCTTTGCCCTTATGATGCTGAACTTTATGGTCATTGGTGGTATGAAGGACCTTATTGGTTATATATTTTGTTTAAAAAAATTTATTATGATGACTGTAATTTTGAATTAATTACACCATCTGAATACATTGATAAATATCCTAATATACAAGTTTCTTCACCTTGCCGTTCTAGTTGGGGTGCAAATGGTTATAGTGAAGTGTGGCTAAATCAGACAAATGACTATGTTCATAGGCATCTACATGTAGCTGGAGATAGAATGTGTGAATTAGCTTGGCTATATCCAAATGCTGATGGAACATTAAAAGACGCTTTGAATCAATGTGCTCGAGAATTATTATTAGCACAAAGCAGTGATTGGCTATTTATTATCACAAATGGAACTATGGTCGATTATGCAAAAAAAAGAATTAAAGATCATATTGGTCGATTTACCAAATTATACTATCAAATTAAAGAAAATAATATAGATAAAAAATTTTTGAAAGATATAGCAAAAAAAGATTGTGTTTTTCCAGACATTAATTATATGTTATATTACTAAAAAGCAAAAAAGTATCCAAATCCAGGATACTTTTTGCTTTTTAGGGACAATCAACAAATTTCCTAATCCGCATACTATAATGTATAAGTTTTTAAAATTTAGTAGATACTATTTTATGGAAAGGGGAATTTTTTTATATGAAATCACTATGTATTAAGACAAATGATTCTAATTTGCTAGACTATCTACTAAATGAATTTAAAAATATAGATTTAAAAAATATTTATTTTTCCGAAAATGAATTTAAAAACTATAAAAACATTATAATACATTATACTGGCAATGACGAATCCCTTTTCTTATCAAAAGTATCTTCAATTTTGTGTTTTCTTGTAATTGATGAAATAGAAGAAGATTTGCTAAAACGTTTACTTTTCCAAAATTATTTTTATTTCGACAGTATAGAAAGAAATAAAATCTTAGCAATATGTTATGACTATATGACTGATAATTTTTTTCATATGTTTGATAAAAAATATAATATTTTATATAATATTTTTTATTCTTTTCTATTAACTAATAAATGCATATTTTTAAATGGTTTTATTAATTTTAGACTAAAAGAATATTTAGACATCCTTGAAGAGATTTTAAATGAAGCCGTTAATCATTTTGTTATAGAAAAAGAATACCTTGAATTTATATCTTTATTAAAATTATATATAAATTCACAACCTTATGGATGTAATTTAGTGCATATTATTTGTATGTCTTCAGAATCTATTTTACTAGATGAAAATAAAAATTTAATTATTGTTACAGATGATATTTTTAAGACTAAATATTTAAGTGACATTAATTTTTCATCTAATGATTATATATTAAATTCATTACTAACACTACTTCCAAAGAATATTTATATTCATCTGATAGATAATCAAGCTGATGATTTTATTAATACCTTACAATTAGTATTTGAAGATAAAATTCATTTATGCACATCTTGTGATATTTGCAAAATATATAAAAAAATTCCACATTCAGAACATTCTTAATCTGTAATGTGGATTTTTTCTTATTTGTTAAATGAGTTAATAACTTCATTAAATCCTGGTAATAAGATATCAACTATATTATTTTCTTCTGAAACTTTCCATTTACCATCTTGTTTTTCAACTATAATAGATTGTGTAGAAGTTACATTTTGTATGTCCTCATTATTTAATTCTTCTATTAAATAATTTGTCATTTCTTCATCTGAAGGTTGCGTTTCTCCAAAAGCTATTTTTATTATTTTTTGAGTATAGTTGCCAATAATAGTTTTAAAATCTTTATTTGTTATTTCAACTTCGACTGTCGCCCTTTCTCCCTCTTCAGATGTTTTTAAAATTTTCCATTCTAATTTTTCAAAAAGCAATTTTGCCGTTTCTTCATTAAAATTTTCACTTAATACATTTGCAATATTCTCTTCTTTATAAGTTCCTGATTTTAATTCTTTTAGCATAGTTTCTACCGCTTTCTTTGGAGAATCTGACATAAATAATAAACATGCAATAATAGCAAATACTACAATAGCTACAATAACTATTACTATATTAACAATTTGCTTAGATTTCTTCTTTTCTTCTTCCATTTTATTTCCCCTTATTATTTTTTAACTTCTAGATGCAATGTAACATGCTAAATCCACTAATTTATTTGAATATCCCCATTCATTATCATACCATGCTACTAATTTTACAAAAGTATCTGTCAACATTATACCAGCAGTAGCATCAAATATTGATGTATGTGGATCTGTTGTAAAATCTGAAGAAACTACTGGATCTGTTACATATTCTATAATTCCCTTCATTTCATTTTCAGAAGCCTTTTTCATTGCCTCACAAATAGCTTCATAAGTAGTTGGTTTTTCTAAATTACAAGTTAAATCAACAACAGAAACATCAACAGTTGGAACTCTAAATGCCATTCCTGTCAATTTTCCATTCAATGCGGGGATAACTTTACCTACTGCTTTTGCAGCTCCAGTTGAAGATGGAATAATATTTGCAGCTGCTGCTCTACCACCTCTCCAGTCCTTCTTTGATGCACCATCTACTGTTTTTTGTGTTGCAGTTGTTGCATGTACTGTTGTCATTAAGCCTTCTTTAATTCCAAAATTATCATTAATTACTTTTGCAAGTGGTGCTAAACAGTTTGTTGTGCAAGATGCATTGGATACAATATTCATACTAGGATCATATTCTGTATGGTTTACTCCCATAAC
>CANQES010000132.1 GCA_947595555.1 uncultured Clostridia bacterium
CTTATAAATTTTCTACGTGAGAATAATTGCTCAATTTAATATGAGAATTTTTGTTAATTTTTGCTTGACATTTTACATAAGCGTTTAAGCAAAGAAAAATTTTCAGTTGCGGTGAGGTATGGTAACATACCTCAAGCACAACAAGAAAATTTTTCTGACGAGGCGCCTCAGACGAGGCGTTTTTTGTGCTTTTCAAGGCACAAAAAACGTGAAAATAAAAAAATTAAGGAGTGATAAATTTGAGTTTTAGTATAATGATGGAAAAATTACAAAAAAAATTAACAGAAAATAACAATAATTGTTATATATGTTTAATTTGAATACTCAAAGTATATATTTAAGAATAATGTTAAAAAATAGACAATATCATAAAACAAGCAAACAAAAAAATAAAATTTATTAATCAAGAACATTGCAAATCAATAATTCATAAAATAATCCAGGTGATATAAATGGATAACAAAATAGGACTATGTTTAGCTGGAGGAGGAGTAAAGGGAGCAGCACATATTGGAGCAATAAAAGCATTTGAAGAAAGTAACATAAAGTTCAATTACATAGGAGGAACCTCCTCACGGAAGTATAGTAGCTTGTTTATATGCTATGGGTTTTAATGCTGATGACATGTATCAGATATTTAAAAAATACTGTCACAAGATAAAATATGTAGATATGATAAACATTATAAAACTACTACTAGGATTAATTTTTACAAGGCGAATTTGTATTAATGGTTTAAACAATGGAAGTCAAATAGAAAGCTTAATTAATAAAATGTCAAAAGAAAAAGGAATTTATAAAATGTCAGATATCAAAAAATACTTAGTAATACCAGCAGTTGATTTATGCAAAGGCAATGTAGTTTGTTTTACTTCTTATCCGCCTAAAAGAGTTATAGAAGATTATATAGAATATATCTATGATATAGATATTGGAAAAGCGGTACGAGCTAGTTGCAGTTATCCGGTAATTTTTTCACCATGTAGCTATAATAAATATAAATTAATAGATGGAGGAATTAGAGAAAATGTACCGTGGAAAGAACTGAAAAAATTAGGTGCATCAAAGGTTTTAAGTATTGTATTTGATAGTGATACAGAGCAAAACTGTCAAAGAAACTTAATAGAAGTGGCAAGTCGTTCTATTAATTTGCTATGTAGAGAACTTTCTAATTATGAAATGGAAGGGGCGGACTATGTTCTAAAAATCAAAAGCGATAAAATTGGATTATTAGATATGAAAAAGATAGATGAATTACATGACATAGGCTATCAGCAGACCAAAAAGTTAATTGCAAAAATAAAATGCCAAATGTATTCTAATTAACATTTGACATTTATGTAACTTTTTAAAGAGTTTCTTTTACTTTTTTATCTGGTATTATATTTTCATTATCTAAAGCTTGTTTCCTTTTTTGTTGTGCTTTTAAATTATCCTTGGCAACAGTCATTAATAGCTTAATTCTATTTGTTTGATTAGATTCACTAGCACCAGGGTCATAATCAACAGGAGAAATATTAGCTTCTGGAAATTTTTCACGAATTGTTTTAATAACACCTTTTCCAACGACATGATTTGGCAAGCAAGCAAAAGGTTGAACACAAACAATATTTGGAATTCCATTTTCAATATATTCAATCATTTCAGCAGTCAAGAACCATCCTTCACCAGTTTGATTTCCAATTGACAACACATCTTTTACTTTTTCTTCTAGATGCCAAATATCACATGGAGGCAAATAATTTTTCTTTGAATTAGCAAGAGCAATTCTTACATCTTTTTCTAAAATATCAACTAACTTAATAGCAACTTTCATTAATTTTGCAGAAGTTTTATTTATATTTAGCAAATTATTAAAAGTAATCTTATGTGTGCATAAAAATTTAGCAAATCCCATAAAGTCTGGTAAAATAACTTCAGCTCCTTCTTTTTCAAGTAGATTAGCTACATAATTATTTCCAAATGGGTGATATTTAATCAAAACTTCCCCAACGATACCAACACGAGGTTTTTCAATACTAGTATCTAACTCTATTTTTTCAAAATCATTTACAATATCATAAATACTTTGTTTAAATTCTTTATTTGTACTTTTCTCTAATAACTTTTTGCATTTTTCTATCCAAGAATCAAATAATTTTTGCGTTTCGCCCTTATTTTTCTCATAGGCTCTATTTTTTGTTAGCATTTTTTGTAATAAGTCACCATAAACAACCATTCTCAATAACTTTTCCATTAGAGGAACAGTTAGTTTAAAGCCAGGCATTTTTTCCATACCTACAATATTAAAAGATATTACAGGTATATTCTCAAATCCAGCGTCTTTTAGAGCTTTGCGGATAAATCCAATGTAATTAGTTGCTCTACATCCACCACCAGTTTGTGACATTATAAGTGCAGTTTTATTCAAGTCATATTTTCCAGATTGCAAAGCTTCTATCATTTGACCTGTTACTAGAATAGATGGATAGCAAGCATCATTATTTACATACTTTAAGCCAGTTTCAACTGTTTTTTGTGTACATTCTCGTAGTAGTTCAACATGATAGCCAGAAGAACGTACAGCAGCTTCTAATAATTCAAAGTGAATAGGTGACATTTGAGGAATTAAGATAGTATAATCTTTACGCATATCTTTTGTAAATATTTTTTTCTTAACACCATAGTCTCCAGAAACTAATTCATGTTTCTTTTCTTGTTCACGTCTTTTCATACTAGCTAAAAGAGAGCGAATACGAATTCTAACAGCTCCAAGATTATTAACTTCATCTATTTTTATCAAAGTGTACATTTTATTATAACTTGTTAAAATTTCTTCTACTTGGTCAGTTGTTACAGCGTCAACACCACAACCAAAAGAATTCAATTGAACTAATTCTAAGCAATCATGTTTACCAACAAAATCAGCAGCAGCATAAAGTCTAGCATGAAATACCCATTGGTCTACTACACGAATTGGC
>CANQES010000133.1 GCA_947595555.1 uncultured Clostridia bacterium
CTGTTTCCATATCCGTATAAATAACGCCTTGTTTCATCAAATCTTCTCTCATACTGTGATAAACTACTTCTGAATCATATTGGGCACCCACTCCTGCTAAAGATGTTTTTTCTGCTTCTGGAATGCCGAAGCTTGTCAAAGGTATTTTTAATCTCTTCTGGCACATCTTCCCAAGAGTTGTTCAAACTTGTTTTAGGTCTAACATAGGTTGCAATTTCATTCATATCTAATTCCGAAAGATCTGGTCCCCAAGTAGGAAGTTCTAATTTTTCGTAGACTTCTAAGGCTTTCATACGAAATTCCTTCATCCATTGAGGATCTTTTTTTTGCTTGGATATTTCTTCAATAATTTCTCTGGTTAATCCTTTTTGGATTTTAAAGTCATATTCATCTTTATTTTTAATATCATAAATATTTCGGTTAATATCTTCTAATTTTGTTTTTGCCATAATAAAGCTAATTCCTTTCGTTTATTTATACTCACCATATCCATTTTCTTCAATTTCTTTGGCTAATTCTTGGGTTCCTGTTTTTACAATTTTTCCATCGACTAAAATATGCACATAATCTACTTTTAAACTATGCAAAATTTTGGTATTATGCGTAATAATTAGAACACTATTTTCTTCTTTTTTAAACATTTGAATACCTTTCGATACCGTTTTAATCGCATCCACATCTAAACCTGAATCCGTTTCATCTAAAATAGCCAATTTTGGATTTAAGATTAACATTTGTAAAATTTCATTTTTCTTTTTTTCTCCTCCAGAAAATCCTACATTTAAGCTTCTTTCCATATTTTGGGGATTCATATTCAATTCTTCCATAAAAGTTTTTAATTCCTCTTTAAATTGGAAGACTTTCACTGGTTTACCTGTTATTTTATTTTTGGCATATTTCAAGAAATTCGTAACAGAAACCCCTGGTATTTCTTCCGGTAATTGAAAAGACATAAAAATTCCTTTTCGTGCAATTTCATCTGTTTTTCGATTCGTAATATCTTCTCCATCAAAATAAATCGTCCCTTTTTCTTTTTGATACATAGGATGATTTAAAATCGCATTCGCCGTCGTTGTTTTTCCGGAACCATTTGGTCCCATAATAACATGAATTTCTCCTTTTTTTATTTGCAAATTAATCCCTTTTAAAATTTCCTTTTTCTCTGCTTTTACTTGTAAATCTTTTATTTCTAATAATACATCACTCATGCTTGGCTTCCTTTCTTGCTGTTCTTTTTACACAACATCTACACTTTTCTTGATTAATATCATAATTACAATCAAGATTTCTCAAATCTAATACTTTATGAATATATTTGGCTAATTGATTAATGGTTTGATCCGTTATTACCGATTTTATTTTTTCTGCTTCTTCTTGTGCTTCTTCTGCCTTTAAATTTAAAACATCTTTTAAAAATAAATAAACAATGTCATAGGCTTCTAAAATTTTTTTGGCTAAATCTTCTCCTTCTTGTGTTAACTCAATCTTTCCATAAGATTCATAATCCAGTAAATGGTGATCCTTTAAATGGTTTATTGCCTTGTTAACACTTGGTTTGGTGCAATTCATTTTTTTGGCAACATCCGTAACTCGTATATTTCCATTTTGTTTTTGTAAAATATACATGGTTTTTAAATATTCTTCTAAAGCTTTTGATATCATATCTTTTCTCCTTTTGTTAACTTCGGCTAACATTATATGATATCTTCTTTCATTTGTCAAGACTAACCTCTCATTTTTCGAAAAAATAATGAAAATCCTATAAATTTTTATTTTTGATAATTTCGTGTTTCTTGAAAAGCCTATCCTATTTTTAGAAAAATTGTCCAAAATTTGTCAGGGAAATTTCATGAAATATTACAAATTGTAATAAAAGTCAAATTATGATAGAATAGCAACGGTGATAATAATGGAAATAAATGAAATATTCAATATGTACTTTGGAATAATAGAAGATGAAAGAGAACAAGGAAAAGTAGTACACAAACTAATAGATATATTAAAATTAGTGATGATAGCAATATTATGTGGGATGGATGAGTTATCAAAAATAGTGGATTATGGAGAAAACAAAAAAGAATTTTTAGAAAAAGAATTTAATATAAAAGCAATACCATCAAAAGCAACATTAACAAGAGTAATAGCAATGATAGATTCTAAGTGGCTGTCTTTAAGTGTAGTATGCATATTAAATACGTTAATAAAGGAAAAAGCAACCCAAATAATGCTAGATGGAAAAGCGATAAAAACAACAGATGCAATAAAAAACATTGAAAAAATGATGAATATAGTAACAGCATATACAGATACAGGAATAGCATTAGGACAAATAACAGTAGATAATAAGAGTAATGAAATACCAGCAGTTAGAGAATTAATAGGAATGTTAAATATAGAAGGAATGGTAGTAACAGCCGATGCGATGCATTGTCAGAAAGAAACAGCAGAAATAATAATAAAAAACAAAGGAGATTATGTATTACAGTTGAAAGCAAATCAAGGAACATTTTATACAGACGTATATGCAATGTTTGATGATAAATATATGAATGAAGCAGATACTAATAGTGAATATGAAATATATAGCACATTGGATAAAGGTCATGGGAGAATAGAAAAAAGAACTTGCTATGTATTAAATGAAGTAGCATATTTTACAGATTATTTGGCGGAATGGAAAAAATTGAAGAAGATATTTGCAGTAAAGAGAGAGGTTGAAAAGAACGGAGAAAAAACAACAGAAATAAGTTGTTATTTGAGTAGTAAAAGTGCAACAGCAGAGGAACTGCTAAAATACACACGAAACCATTGGCAAATAGAAAGTATGCATCATATATTAGATGTAACATATGATGAAGACAGATGCAAATTGCTAACACAAAGAGCACAAGAAAATATAAATATATTTAGAAAGACTGGAGTAAGTATTCATAA
>CANQES010000134.1 GCA_947595555.1 uncultured Clostridia bacterium
TTGAGTATGTTGTCTCAATAGACTTATAAAACAAAAAAAGCTAGACAGGATAATTCCCATCTAGCTTAATTTTATTTTACTCCACCTGTCCATTTTGCAAAACCAATTTTATAATTACTTGTTCCATCTACTTTATAACGTACCATAGGTCGTCCATTAAATATTCCAAAACAATCACATTGTTCATAAGGGCTTAAATATCCTATTTGTTTTGTTAAATTTGTATCAGAATATATATATTCTTTTGTACTACCATTTTTATATATTCTCACTGGTTCATCACTTCCTTTTATATCATTTGGACTTACAACTGTTGTAGTTGCTTGTCCTAATTTATTAGCTACATCATTTTTAAATTGTACCCACGCATTTGGGTTCTCTACATAGTATTTTGGGCAAGACTTCCCTGTAACATCATAATGTCTTATAATATTATTTATGCCTAGTCCATATCTCTTACATATGTCTGCACATAATTCAACTAAACTATTATATGTATTAGAGTTGAACTGTCCATTCCAATCTGGGTGGCAATTTTCTATTCCTATACTATTTCTATTCCTTGAATACGATCCACTATGAAAAGCTACTTCATTTTCTGGAATACATCTTATTATTTCGCCATTTAAACCAATTATATAATGAGAACTAGCAGAAGTTTTATGTGTGTTTTTTAAATTGTCAAAATAATTTTTATTAGCCAAAGCAGATGTATTTGCGTTTCCAACCCAATGAACAACTATATATTGTATTTTATTTTGTTTTTCTCCGCTTCTTGAATATGGATTTATTGTTAAAAGTCTATCTTCAATATTCATTACTCATTCGCCTCCCCTAAATTATCTTGATCTGCTAATTCCATTGTATCTACAATCTCGTCATACTCTTCCATGAATTATTCCTCCTTGCTATTATTTAATTTTTCTTTAAGCTTATTCGGCATTTTAACGCCTAATTTATCACAGTTTTCTGCTAAACTTGATATTTCCATTAAGCAAATATATCCTACTGTAAAATATAATATTATGTCTGTGCTTAAGGCAAATTTAGCTAAAATTCCAATAAGGATATAAACTAATTCTCCAAATTTTTTGGATAACCCTTCTCTCATTTTTGCACTTTTGAAATCATTGTTTCTCCAAGCATTAGTCAAACCTGTTAATACATCTAAAATTATTAAGCATATTGGTGCTAATATTGCCCACCATATATTTGTAAATTGTATATTTTGTATTATTTCTTCCATTATTCAACACCTCCTTCTTCTGGACTTTCTATTTGTGGTTGATCTATTTGTGGATCTTCCATTTGAGGTCCTTCCATTTCATCTGTTAAAGGTGTGTCTTGTGTTACTGGTGTTGAATTTAATAATTTACTTATATCAGCAAATGCTTCTGCTTTTATAATTGGTTTTATCTCATCATCACTGTATATATGTGTTACTTCTTCATAGCTTTTTAATTTTTTAATTTGCTCATAAGCTTCTTGTTGTTCTTCTGAAAATGGTTCGATTATTGGCTCTTGTAATTTATATTGAACTAATACTGGTGTACCTGCTTCTTTTTGTTCTTTTAAAAATGCCTTTAATTCTTCTATGGTTGTTATTCCTTTGTGTTTCAATATTATATTTCCAACATTGCCATTAGTTTTAAAACAATCAATCGATATCAAATATAGTCTACCTACATCATCTTTGCAGTTATTTGATATACTGTCTGGTTTACTATCTGTATATGTCCCAACATAGTGACTGCTCTTACAAATCACATCAATTGGCTCAGTTCTGTCATATCTTTTGCTATCTGGAAATTTTGTACTTATCATATAGCAACAATTACTCCCTTTTTCTGTCCAAACTTCCCTAACATTTTCCTCTCCTGTTAATTCTATCGTTTTCCAATAATGGTAAGAATTTCCATCTCCTATCACATCTTCTTTATGGAATACTTGTCCTTCTTTTGTTGGGAAGGAGATTGATTGTTCTTGTTCTAAATTATCGGTTACTTTGAAATTAACATTTCCACAACCATAAGGACTATATGGTGGTAATGTCTCTTTAGTGTATTTGCCTTCATACAACGCAATGTCTACAAAATCCCAACTTGTAACATCGTTATCTTTTTGATATCCAAACCTATATAAAAGATATTTTGTATTTTTTGGAGTAGTAAATGTAAACACGCATTTATCTTCTGTTGATGGTATCGACAAATATCCATTTATACTAACTCCATCTTTATCTAACGGACTTATAGCACATTTAGGAGCTGAACTCATCGTAAATGTATACTCAGTATCACCTTTAACTTCTGAGCAACTTGATATCTCTAAACTAGAAGCTTTATCTCCTTTATTTTTTAACACGCCTATAATAGCGTCTTGATTTGGATTAAAGTTGATTTTAACACCTGTTTTTAACAATTCTTTATCAGAAACTCCTGCTATTGTGTTGTCCCAAAATTTCTGCAAGTCAAACAAATTCACATTATCCCCACAATTTCTTATCAGACTTATAAACTCTGGGCTTGGCATTGATCCGTAGGGTTCGTATGGTTTATCTTGAGTTGACAGCATTACTTCATAAAATTTTATCGTCTTTTCATCTGTGCTGGCATTAGACCCAGAAATATAAAATACCATACTTACATCAGTATCTTCTTCTATTGTAAAACTACCTTGTGAATGTTTTTTATCTAGACCCAATAAACTTCCTGCACCTACTTTGAAAAACGCTACTTGTCCTGCTATTACATTTTCTTCTTCTACACCACTTATTAACTGATATTTTTTTGTTGCATAATATGTTCCAGCTTTCAACACACCTAAGCTACATTGCACATACTTAGTCGAACCAGCAGGTGCTTTAAATTCTATCTCATTTGGGC
>CANQES010000135.1 GCA_947595555.1 uncultured Clostridia bacterium
TATTGCTTTTAAATGGCTTTTTCTCATACAAATTGCATTTACTTTACAGAATTGCATTTAACTTTTCACTTGTCGAAAAAATAGCGAACTAGAAAAAATTATTTTCTAATCCACTATTCTTTTGTGCTACTTTTTCAGCGACCTCTTATTTTTATTTTACTTGCCTTCCTTGCTTATATTTTAGCAATTCCGCCTATAATTTTACTATCTTCTACTGAAGCTAACCATTTAGCTCCTCCTGCAACAACTACGATGTCTCCTTTTTCTAAAATGTCTTTTTGCTTTAATTTTTCAATTCCTTCTGCTACAATATCATTAATTACAGCCTTCGTTTCTACATAAATTGGAGTTACATTCCATACAATAGACAATTGGTTAAATGTCCTTCTATTATCTGTAATTGCTAAAATTGGGCATCCTACTCCTAGACCTGATAATCTTCTTGCAGAATCTCCTGTATTTGTGTAACATACAATAGCATCTGCATTTAAGTTCATAGCCATAACTGCTGTTGAATATGCTATTTTATCTTCAAGAGTATTAATGTCACAATTTTCATTTGTTTTAAATCTTTTCCAATAATCAATTTCTTTTTCTACTCTGTTTGCTATTTTTACCATAGTTTCTACACATTCAACTGGATATTTACCCATTGCACATTCACCTGATAACATAACAGCACTTGTTCTATCATATATAGCATTAGCCACGTCACTTGCTTCTGCTCTAGTTGGTAATGGATTATATGTCATTGTTTCTAACATTTGTGTTGCTGTTATAGCTGGTTTGTTAGCTCTATTACATAATTTAATAAATCTTTTTTGCATAACTGGTGGTTCCGTAAAATCTGTTTCAGTTGCCATATCTCCACGAGCAATCATTTGAACATCAGCAGCTTCTACTATCTCGTCCATATGCTCTAGTCCTTCTACATTTTCTACTTTTGTAACAATTTTAATATCTTTTCCACCATTTTCATCTAATACTTTTCTTACTTGAGCAATATCATCTTTATTTCTTGTAAATGACATAGCAACATAGTCATAATCATGTTCACAAGCAGTTTTTAAATCTTGAATATCTTTTTCTTTCAATGCTGGTAAATGTACCGCTGTTCCTGGTAAATTAATAGTTTTTCTACTTCCTAATCCATTTCCGTGAACTACTGTACAAACAATATCTTTATCTACAATGTCATCAACAACTAATTCAATTGCTCCATCATCAATTAATATTTTAGCACCTGGCTTTACATCTTTATATAATTCTTTATAAGTTACTGATACTCTATCTTTATCTCCAATAATATCTTCATTTACTAATGTAAATTTTTGTCCATCTTCTAATTTTATTTTTTCATTTTTACCTGTTACTAACATACCTGTTCTAATTTCTGGTCCTTGCATATCTAAAAGTAATGCAATTGGTAAATCAAGTTCTTTTCTTAAACGAATAACTTCCTCTGTTTTTTCAGATTGTTCATCCCAACTTCCATGAGAATAATTAATTCTAGTAACATTTAGTCCAGCTTCAAATAGCTCTTTTAATTTATATTCACTTGCTGGTCCTATTGTTCCAACGATTTTTGTCTTTCTTAAATTTTTTTTCATTCCTATTCCTCCCCTTAAAGACATGTTAATTTTAAATCGGAATTTATTATACCACAAATCATTTACAAAATTCAACATTTTTTTCCATTTTTTTTGAAGGAATTTGGGATTTGGGGACGGCCCCAAATCCCACCCAAATCCCAAATTCCAAATCCCAACCCCAAAATCTTTCAAAGTCTTCAGTTTAATTCTATGATAGCATGTAATACTTTTTCATCTTTACTTTTAATTACTACAATATGTTTTCCTTCTTCTTCCGCATATTTGCAAATAACAGTATCTCCTAATTTTATTTCTTTCTTATACATTATTCTTACATTATCAAAAGGCCTTTTTTTATATACTTCTTCTGGTAATGCCTCATAAGCTAAGTCTAAATAATACAAGTTATGCATATGACATACTATATCTATATCCTTCCTCTTTACTTCATATATTATACTATTTTTGTAATTTTTTGGTTCTTTTAATTTTTCAATATCTTGTTCACCAAACACGGCTTTTCCTATTTCTGATTGATATAAATCCCCCATGTCTTGTTCGACTCTTGCTAGTTTTCCTGTTTGATTATTAACTAATATCCATTTTGATGATGCTATTACACATAAATTATTTTTTTCATCATAAATTTCGAAATCACGATAAGCATAGCATTTTATGATATATCTCGACCATGTGTGTATATCTAAAATTTGTCCATATTCTGGTCTTTTTATTATTTTTACTTTCCAATCTAATAGCAACCAAGTCAAATGTGTCTTATCAGAAGTATTAATTCCATATCCTACTGAATCTGAATGATATGCTGCTACATTTTCTAGGTATTCTAGTATAGCTTTATTACTTACTTGATTTCCCTTCCATACATCTTTTAGTCCTATTTTAACCTTTTCTTTATAAATCATTTTATGCTTTCCTTCTTTTCCTCTATTAATATCCTGGCTTTTTTAATAACTTAAACATGTTCTTTTTGTACTCCTCTACGCCTGGTTGATTAAATGGATTCACTCCTAGTATCATACCTGACATAGCACATGCTTTTTCAAAAAAATAAATTAATTCTCCTATATTTGCTTCATCTAATTTATTCATTTTTATTACTATATTAGGAACATCTCCACTTACA
>CANQES010000136.1 GCA_947595555.1 uncultured Clostridia bacterium
GTAAAAGTTGGGCTTGATATTTCTTCTTGCATTCCAAAATAGGTTAAGATTCCTTCTACAAATTTTGTTTTTCCTGCGCCCAAGTCTCCTGAAAGCACTATTATATCGCCTTTTTCTAGTTTAGAGGCAAAATTTTTTGCAAATTCTTTTGTTTCCAGTTCACTTTTACACACCACCTCTTGCATTTTTTAATTTATTCCTTTCTTGCTTTAATTATATTTTGCTAATTATTTCTCAAATATAGATTGTTGTAAAATCTTTGTTTTTAATCGTTAGTTTAATTCATTTTGATTATATATTATTTAACTTTATTATTCAAGATTTTTTAAATATTTCTAATAAGTTTTACATATTATTAATATTTCATAGTCCGTTTAATTTTACATCTTATTTGTATAAAAAGTATTATTTTATTTCTTTTTTTCTTGCTTTTTTTGTACAAAAAAAACTTCCCATGAAGAATTTAATCTTTCATGGGAAGGTTTATTAGAAAAATTTTATATAAATTATAGCATATTAACTAAACTTCAAACATATAAGCAACTCCCGTCTCCCAACTTGACCAGAAGCTATCCATTAAACCATTCATACACCCTTCATTATCTTTATTTATAAAATAAACAGGACACGAAGTCTGAGGCCAAATAGAACTAGTCCAATACCCATTCCAAATAAGATCAGTATTGAAATTACTCAGAAAACCTGATCCATCAATTTTGAAATTTGTCAACAATGCAGCCCATTCAGCAGAACTTGGAATCCTTTTCGTACCGCACAGTCATTTTGCTTTTTATATCATTATAGGTACTGCTACCTTCATGAACAGATGAACTATTAACTTCAATACATTTATACCTATTTGTCTTACCAACAGAATTTTCAACAGGAGTTATAACAGGATGACTTCCCCAATAGCTTTTATAATAACTATCTGAGCTTATATAATAATTTTTAAGTCCGCTTGAAACCTTAGTGAAATTAAAAGTTCCGTAATTGTTTATAAATCGCAATTTGACTAGCACTAGAACCAGGAGACGGTTCTCTATACCAAGTTCCACTCGCTCCAAAAGCGAAATCAAGAAATACTACTCCATCGACTCCATTACTCGTATTTCCATCTAAATCCATAAAGTATCTTATGCATTCTGTAGTTTTTGGAACTTTTTTTATATCCTTTTTTGCACTACTTGCATCTATACTTGATTCATTTCCTGCATTGTCTACTGCTACTACTTTAAATGTATAATCTTGTTCTTCATTTAATCCTGTATATGTATATGTTCCTGTATTTTGTGTTACCTTTGGCGTTATATCATTATCTTGATAAAACCTATATTCTTTTATATTACTTTGCCCACTTCCATTTCTAGCTACATCACTTCCTACTGCACTTATTGTTATTTCTGTGGCTCCTACTTTATCGGCTTTTACACTTGTTATGCTTGGGTTTTCTTTGTCTATTTTCGTTACCTCTGCTGTTGCATATGTACCTTCCTCCGCATGTTGTTCTGTGCTATCTACCAATCTCGCATATACTGTTCCATTAGTACTTAATGTTCTATTTTTTTCATAAGTCCATGTTGTTTTATCTAAACTTGTTTGTATTCTATATTCTGTTGTAGTAGCCGCTGTTATTGTCACATCATCATTTGTCCAATCTTTTGGCATCCCACTAAATGTTATTTTGTTATCATTAGATCCTATCATTGCATCTGTTTTAACTTCTAATTTTTTCTCCGTTTCATTTCCTGCTTTGTCTTTTGCTTTTATTTGTATTGTATATGGTGTATCTTGTATTAATTTTTCAAATGTTTTTTCTCCACTATCTTGATATTCACTCCAATCTGTTCCAGTTATTTTAAAACTATATTTAATTTCTCCACTCATTGCATAGTCATCTGTTGCTTCTTGGTCTTCTGTACTTGATGTTACTATTATCTTATTTGTTGTCTTACTACTCGTTGGAGTAAAGTCATTTGGTGCTAATTTATCTATATTTTTTACTTCTCCTGTCGCTGTTTTTGTTTCTCCTGTTATTCCTGTTATTTTTGCATCTATACTACAATTTGTACTTACTGTTATTGTATTTTTATAATCTTGCCATTCTCCTTCTGTTCCATTTTTATTTATTCTATATACTATTTTTGATCCTTCTAAATCCTTTGTTGTTTTTATTGTTACTATTACATCTTGATTTGTTAATTCTGTTTTTGAATAACTAAATTCTATATCTCCTTCTTGTAACTCTATTTCTTCACTTGATCTTTGCCCTATATATTTTGCCCCACTTGTTTTTATTTTATATATTTCTCCATCTACTAATACATAGAAATAATATTCTTCTTCTGTTCCTTTCTCTGTTTCTAATTGCATTACTTCTACTTCTTTTGCTATTGACTTTAAGTCATTTTTTCCATTTTCTGATAATCTTTTATTTGTATTATTCATTACTTCTTCTGTTGATTTATTATATCCTGCTATTTTTTCATCTGTTAATGTTAAATCAAAATACTCCATTATCTCTGCTCTTTTTGTTTCTTGTGTTGCTAACTCTACACGGTCAAATATTGAATTATCACCTATTATCCAATTTATCGTTACCCCTGCTAATATCAACAATATTATTATTGTTATTGCCAGCGCTATTAGCGTTATTCTGAATCTATGTCAAGTTTTTGGACACAAAATCGTGTAAATTTTATGCTGATTTTTTTTCTACTTCATAAGGTATTTG
>CANQES010000137.1 GCA_947595555.1 uncultured Clostridia bacterium
GAATTATGGGGAATTGCGGATCGAACGGATTATGATTTAAGTAGTCACATGAAAGTATCCAAAGAAGATTTCCATTATACAGATCCAGAAACCCAAGAAAAATATGTACCATATTGTATTGAACCATCAGTCGGGGCAGATAGAGTAACCCTTGCCTTTTTATGTGATAGTTATGAAGAAGAAGAAATTGCCGAAGGAGATACTAGAATTGTTTTACATTTACATCCAGCACTTGCTCCTTACAAAGTAGCAGTTTTACCACTTTCTAAGAAATTATCCGAGAAAGCAGGAGAAGTTTATGAAAAGCTTTCTAAAAAATTCATGTGTGATTATGATGAAACAGGAAGTATTGGAAAACGATATAGGAGAGAAGATGAAATAGGTACGCCATATTGTGTAACTGTAGATTTTGATACTTTAGAAGATGAAATGGTAACGATAAGAGATCGAGATACGATGGAACAAATTCGTTTAAAAATTGATGAAGTAGCAAATTGGGTAGAAGAAAAATTAGAATTTTAAAAAATAGATTACCAAAAGAAATAAAACTTTTGGTAATTTTTTTTGAAAAAAATTGAACTTTGTAAAAGAAATAAATCGTTTAATAAAAAAACAACCCTAAAAGGTTAAAAAACAAATATAATTAGGTTAAATACAAAAGAAGAGGTATAAAAATATGAATTTGAATCATTTTATAGAAGAAAAAGAAGAGGAAGATATTCTAAAAAAAATTTATTATAACGATTTAGACTTTTCAGAGAAAAGTCCTAAAACACGAACGTATCAGAAAATAATAAAAATGATTAGAAAACAAGAAAAAGAAATATTAGCGATAACGAATCAAGAAATTCATGAAAAATTTAAGAATTATTTAGAAATGCGAAATGAGAAAGATACAATAGAGGCAGAAGAGCAATTTAAATTAGGTTTTAAAACAGCAATTCAAATTATTATGGAATCTTTACAAAAATAAAAAAGTTACCAAATCAAAAAAGATTGGTAACTTAAGATTATTTATGTTTTTGGGCATTCATGAATTCAATTAATTTAATAACAATTTCTTTTTCCTTTTCGGTTAAATGAGTAAAGCCAATTAATTTGTCATCATATTCTAATTGAGTAGTTTTTAAGTAGTCTTTTAAAATATAGGTAGGAGTAACTTGATAGATATTGCAAAGCTTAACTAAAGTATCAATACTCCCTTTGGTTTTATCTCTTTCGATATCAGAAATATAGCGTGGTGCTAAATATAATTGATCGGCTACTTGTTCTTGTGTTAATCCTAAGGATTTTCGAATATTTTGCATAGTTTTACCAATTTTGATTCTTTCATAAATTTTATTTTTTGTATGTTTGCTAGATGTTGTTTTCATTTTTTACCTCCGAAAAAGAAAATGGTAGTAATATTTTTTACAAAAATAAAAAAAATATTCTCTATAAATAGCATAGCAAAGCGAAAAAGAAAAAAACATACAAAAAAATACGACTTATTGTGGAAAAAAACTTGAAAATGAAAAAATTATGTGATAAACTTTTGATATAAAATACAAAAAAAGAAAAAGGAAAGGAAGATGCAAAGGATGAAACAAAAAATCAAAGAAGAAAAAGCAATTACCCTAATTGCTTTAGTAATCACCATTATTGTTCTATTGATTCTTGCAGCAGTATCAATTAGTATGTTACTAGGAGAAAATGGAATTTTAACACAGGCAACAAATGCAAAAATACAAACGCAAAAAGCAGGAGCTAAAGAAAAAGTAGAAACAGAAGCAATAGGATGTTATGATGAAACAGGAAAACTAGATATGGATTTATTAAAGACTAGACTAGAAGAAAATTGGGGAGCAACGGTTACGAAAAATGCAGATGGAAGTTTAACTGTTTTGTTAGATGGATATGAAATGACTGTAACACCAGAAGGAAAAGTAACAATAGTAGGAGAAAAAGAAAATCCAAATCCACAAAAGCCATCTGATCCAACAGGAGGAGATACATGGACAGGAACAGTAAATGCACCAGAGTTAAAAACAGGAATGACACCAGTATATTGGGATGATTCGAATAACGAACAGACAACTACAAGCCAAGATACAAAGTGGTATAGTTATGTAGCAGGAGATAATAACACAGATACTAAAGGAAGCCACTGGGCAAATTGTAAAACAGAAGATGGAAGTTATTGGGTATGGATCCCAAGATATGAATATAAAATATTAAGTGGAGAAGGAACAAGTACAACAGGAAAAATAGAAGTAAAATTCATTTCAACAACACAGAAACAAGCAGATGATGGATATAAAATTCACCCAGCTTTTACCACAGATATTGCCAATGGCGGATGGGATAAAGACTTAGCTGGAATCTGGGTAGCTAAATATGAAATGAGTGGAGAAGATGCCCAAGGAAAAAACATAGCAGAACCAGGAAATGTAAACACTTTAACAGATGAAAGAAAGCTAGTAAGTAAACCAGGAGTAAAAAGCTGGAGAAGTATAAATATAGGAAATATATATAGTATCTGTCTTAGTTATGCAGATGATAAAGGAAGTCATTTGATGAAGAATAGCGAATGGGGAGCAGTAGCTTATCTTACTCATAGTCAATATGGAAGAAATGGACACGAAATAGCTGTAAATACTAGTGGCTTCTATTATACAGGAGGAAATTCAGGAGAAGCCTATAAAA
>CANQES010000138.1 GCA_947595555.1 uncultured Clostridia bacterium
CCGCCACTTGCGAGAACCGCTTGAGTGGTGGTGTGAGAGGGAATAAATAAAATAATTATTTATTCTCTACTCGATTTGCATTTATTAACATCCCATTACCTCTATATTTATGGCAACTAATGTCCCTTTCTGTTGTTCTTTTTCTTGCAAGGTAACATATAAAGTGTCTTGTCTTTGTTGCATTTTTTGTAATTCTTGTAACTGATTTTGTGTACATCCCATTATTTGTGTATCTGGTTTCACTAATATGTCACCTTCAAAATTTTGTGCACTTTGATTGTTATCCCACCATGTTATCCTACAGGTAAGATAAATATTTTGCCCATTTTGCTTAATCTGTTTAATATATGCCGTTATTTCTTTTTGTCCTGCAAGCTTACTTTTTATCTCTTCTACTGAATACTTATCCAAAGGTGGCTCCTGAACTTGCTGTGCTTGTGATGATTGCGTATCATAAGAATAGGTAACATCATTAAAATTTCGATAAATACAATTACTATTAATTGCTTTACTTAAACAGAACAAATTAACGTAGTATTCACCTGTTGTTTCACTTCCTTTAAAATAAAGTGTTACTCCACCAATTCGTGTTTCTATTTTATCAATTTGATATTTTGTTATGGTTGCTATTACATTTGTTTTTTCAAATTGTTCTTCTGCTATATTTTGCGTCATTTTTATATTATTGTTTTCCTTAAAGTTTTCCCATGCTTGTTTCGTTCCTAATCTTATACTATAAATACCTTGTTCATATTTTTTTAACTCATTCGACCAACTTGGTACTTGATAGTAGATTGGCTGTAAGATACGATATTCTTTACTATCTAACATTTCATAGCATTCTTGCTTATTTGAAATTTGTTTTGCTAATAACTTTTCTAAATTTTCTTTATATTTTATATTGTTTTTGACAACGATTCCACCTTCATCTGTTCTTTTTATTACATTATAATTTTCTTTTTGAAAGGCAATAATATAATTTTTACTAATTGTATTATAATCTAATTCTATGTAGTTTTCTTCTTCTTCCACTTTTTTTATATCATCTTGTGATAATTTTGCACCTTCTCCTACACCATCTATACATTTTATTAATTGACTCTCTAAATCATTATAATCTTGTTTAGATGGTTCATACACATAATATTTATCTGCATTTTTTATTTTATATATAATTCTATCCGGTGTTTCAAAATATTTCACATTATTATAAGACTCTTCTAATGGTTTAATTTGAGTAAAAATCAACAGTCCTATACATAAAATTAAGGTTAAAGTCGTTACACCTATTAATGCCTTGTATTCTTTAAATTTATCCGATAATTTTATCATTTTAATTCTTCTTTCCATATTTTTTTTACTATCTGTAACATATAATAATCGATTCGCTATTTTTTCTTCTTCTGATATTGGTAATAAACTAACCAAAGCTTTAGCATATTCTTTATCCTTATTGCGTGGTATGTTTTTTATGACTAACTCATCTGTTTTTAATTCCATATCTTGCCTTACTTGCTTAAAGCAAAACCATAGTATTGGATTAAACCAGTATAAATATTCTTAAAATTCTTTCTTCTCTTATGTCTTCTTTTCCGATTTTTAGCTTTATTTTTATTACATTAAATAGGTAAAGAATAGCAAGAACGGTCATGCCCACTAACCATATATACGTTAGTACTTTTCCGTAATAATTATAGGAAAAACTTATCTTCATTCTTTCAATAAAGTTTGTAAAATTTGCTATTGTATTAAGATGTTCATTCTTCTATTAAATCTATTAATTCTTGTAAATCCTTTTTCGTTATTTTTTTATCTTCGACAAAGTTTAATAAAAGTTTATTCGTACTCCCATTGTACAATTTGTCTAAAAAACTTTCATTTGCTTTTTTAAATATTGTTCTCGTGAAATAACCGTTTTAAATAAGTTTTCTTTTTTATTTTGTCAAGTACCTTCCTATAAAATAGCCTTTATTAAATTAAATTTATTTTTTAGCTATTTTTGAATCTACCTTCTGGTTGATGTCAAAGTAGACAGTTTTAATTTTTAAGTGCTGTTATTGGAATTACATATATTCCATCAGGTCTTTTAATAATGGCTTCATGTAATCCACTAATTATACATAAAAATTTCGGTTTCCTTTCTACTATGTCATTAAACTTTAATAAATTTTCTGCTGCTTCTTCTATTTTATCAGTTCCTAATTTTATTTCAATGGCTCCATAATCACCATTTGGCATCTCTACAATTGAATCAATTTCTAATCCTGTTGTATTATCTCTAAAGTGATATAAATTACCATTATAGCTTTCTATATAAATTCTTAAATCTCTTTCACAAAGTGATTCAAATAAAAAACCTAGAAAATTTACATCATTTAGTAAACTTTCAGTAGTCAATCCTAAAATACCACATACCAAAGATGGATCTGTAAAATGTCTTTTTGCTGATTTACCTACTCTACTACTTGAACGTAAATTTATACTAAATGCTATTTGATTTTCTATCAAATGTAATTTTTCTAAAACATCGATATAGTCTAAAACAGTATTTTTACTTGCTACATCATCATCTTCATTTACATCATGTATTATTGTATTGTTATTTACAATTGTACTTTCATTTCTAGCTATAGCACGTAATATCATACGCATTTTATTAATATCTCTTGTTACTCC
>CANQES010000139.1 GCA_947595555.1 uncultured Clostridia bacterium
TGTGGTTGGCGATATATACCTCCACTACGGACTTTCACCGATTAGTTAAACGACATGCCTGTCGTACAATAAAAAAAGAGGATTATGGGGCCGTCCCCAATTCCTCAATTCCTCAAAATCACTATTTTTTCGAATTATGATATATTATTTCATTAAATTTAATAACTGTAACATTATCTGGAATATTTTTCAATACTGTACTATTTGCACCTATTTTCACATAATTTCCTACTTTTATTGGTCCTAATATTTTAGCACCTGCACCTATTATAACATGATTTCCTATATCAGGATGTCTTTTATTGTTGTCTTTTCCCGTTCCTCCCAATGTACTATTATGATATATTGTACAATCATCTCCTATCGTTGATGTCTCTCCAATTACAATACCCATTCCATGGTCTATAAATAATCTTCTTCCAATTTTCGCACCTGGGTGTATTTCAATTCCTGTTAAAAATCTTCCAATTTGAGATATTAATCTCGCAATAAATAACATTTTATGTTTGTATAAAAAATGTGCTATTCTATGACATATAAGAATATGGAATCCCGGATATAATAAAATTACCTCTAGGATGTTCCTACATGCTGGATCTTTCATTTTTATATTTTGTGCATCTTCATATAATTGTTTCAAGAATAACATGATATCACCTTTATTATAGAATATGCACATTCATAAATTTGAGTGAAAATTTATCACAATAGCTTTTCCAATTCTTTTATCTTATCACGTAATTCTGCAGCTTTTTCAAATTCCATTTGAGCTGCATATTTTAACATATCATCTGTTAATTTTGCAATAGTATCTTGTATGTTTTCACTCTTTTCTAGCTTGTATTCTACACTTATATCTTCTACTGTTGTTATAGATATGTTGTCGCGTACTGATTTTTGGATTGTTTTTGGTGTAATTCCATGTTTTTTATTATATTCTTCCTGTATTTTTCTCCTTCTATTTGTTTCCGAAATAGCTTTTTCCATACTTTCTGTAAGCTCATCTGCATACATAATTACAGTTCCTTCTGTATTTCTAGCAGCACGCCCTATTGTTTGTATTAATGACCTTTCGGAACGTAAAAAACCTTCTTTGTCTGCATCTAAAATTGCCACTAGAGAAACTTCTGGAATATCTAACCCTTCTCTTAAAAGATTGATTCCTACTAATACATCAAATTCTCCTACACGAAGCTTTCGAATTATTTCCATCCTTTCTAATGCTTTAACTTCAGAATGCATATATGTCACTTTTATGTCTAGGTTTTTTAAATATTCTGTTAAATCTTCTGCCATTTTTTTTGTTAATGTCGTAACCAATACTCTTTCTTTTTTCTCTACTCTAATACGTATTTGTTCTAATAAATCATCAATTTGATTAGTTACTGGTTTGACTTCAATTTTAGGGTCCAGTAATCCAGTAGGTCTTATAATTTGCTCTACCACATTCCCTTTGCTATGTTCTTTTTCGTATTCTGCTGGTGTAGCACTTACAAAAATTACTTGATTTAATTTCTTTTCAAATTCATCAAATTTTAATGGTCTATTATCAAATGCAGAAGGTAATCTAAATCCATAGTCTACTAATGCTTCCTTCCTTGATCTATCACCATTATACATAGCTCTTACCTGTGGTATTGTTGCATGAGATTCATCTACAAGTAATAGAAAATCATCTGGAAAATAATCAAACAAAGTATATGGTGGACTACCTTCTTCTCTTCCACTAATATGTCTTGAATAATTTTCTATACCAGAACAAAAACCTGTTTCTTTCATCATCTCAATATCAAAATTTGTTCTTTCCTCAATTCTTTGAGCTTCTATAAACTTATTTTGAGATTTAAAATATTTTACCCTCTCTTCCATTTCTTTTTCTATAGTTACTAATGCTCTATCCATTTTTTCCTTTGTTGTAACATAATGTGAAGCTGGAGAAATTAGAATATGACGCCTTGTTCCAATTGGCTTTCCAGTTAACGGATTAATTTCTGTAATTTTTTCAATGTCATCTCCCCAAAATTCCACACGCACAGCAGATTCAGATTGATCTGAAGGATATATTTCTACAATATCTCCTTTTGCTCTAAAAGTACCTCTTTTAAAATCAACTTCGTTTCTGGTATATTGCATCACAATCAATTTTTTTAAAACTTGATCCCTTGATTTTTTCATTCCTGGTCTTAATGATAACATCATCTCTTGATAGTCAACAGGATCTCCCAACCCATAAATGCAAGATACTGATGAAACTATAATCACATCCCTTGTTTCAAACAATGACAGTGTAGCTGAATGTCGTAGTTTATCAATATCATCATTTATAGATGAATCTTTTTCTATATATGTGTCTGATGATGGTATATAACTTTCTGGTTGATAATAATCGTAATATGAAACAAAGTATTCCACATTATTCTTTGGGAAGAACTCTTTGAACTCACTATATAATTGTCCTGCTAATGTTTTATTATGTGCTAAAACAAGAGTTGGTTTTTGTACTTTTTCAATTATATTTGCCATTGTAAATGTTTTTCCAGAGCCGAGTTACTCCTAGAAGTGTCTGGAATTTCTTACCCTCTTTTATTCCATTTGATAAGTATTCTATTGCTTGTGGCTGGTCTCCAGTTGGCTTAAAGTCTGAATGTAATTTAAACATATTATTCC
>CANQES010000140.1 GCA_947595555.1 uncultured Clostridia bacterium
TACTATGTCTACATTCCTTCATTTTCAATACTTTTTGTTCGCATATTTATATTTTTGCTGACAAACCGAACTTTTTTATTATTTTTTAAGTTTTGAAAATCCTTTGTAATTCAGTATTTAAACATTCTTTCCACAACAGTTTTTATACTTTTTGCCCGAACCACATGGACAAGGATCATTTCTTCCAACTTTAGGACATTCATTACGAATTGTTCTATCAACATCTGTACCTATTTTAGCCCCACCATCAACACTATGAATAGCCTCTAAAGCTGCACCTGTAATCTTAACAGTTTCTTGTCTTTTTGCCTCTCCTTGTTGTCTAATATGCATCAATATTTTTGTAACATCTACTTTAATATCATTTACCATTTCGTCAAACATATCAAATCCTTCTAAACGATATTGCACAACTGGATCTTTTTGTCCATAAGCACGTAAACCAATACCATCTTTCAATTCATCCATGCTATCAATGTGGTTCATCCATTTTTCATCAACTACTTTAAGCATAACCACTCTTTCTAATTCTCTCATCTCATCAGAACCAATTTCTTGTTCTTTCTCTGCATAGATGTCCATTGCCTTTTTCTTTAATTCTTCGGAAATAGCATTTGTATCTTTTTCATGTTCTTTAATAAAGTTCAACATATCAATACCAAAAATATTGATTATTTCTGTATTTAAAGATTCTACATTAAGTTCAGAAGTTTCTACATTGACAAACATATTAACAATATTATCTGCTACAAAGTTAATCATAGAAACTATGCTATCATGAATATTCTCTCCATCTAGCACTTCTCTTCTTTGTTTATAAATAATTTCTCTTTGGGCATTCATAACATCATCATATTTTAATACGTTTTTACGAATGCTAAAGTTTCTACCTTCAACTTTTTTCTGGGCATTTTCAACAGCACTAGAAATTATTTTAGAATCTATTGGCATGTTTTCATCTGCTCCTAAAGTATTGTAGACTTTAGTAATAGCATCTCCACCAAATATTTTCATTAAGTCATCATCTAATCCGATATAGAATTTAGATTCTCCAATATCTCCTTGACGACCTGAACGTCCACGTAACTGATTGTCAATTCTTCTTGATTCATGTCTTTCTGTTCCTATAATTTTTAGACCACCTGACTCTATTACTTTCTGCTTTTCGTCTTTGATTTGTTCATCATATTTTTTAACTAATTTTTTAAATTCTTCTCTTGCCTTTAAAATGTCTTGGTTATCTGTCTCATAGTAAGTATCTGCTTCTTCAATTAATTCATGTGATACTTTATTTTTTCTCATTTCTTCTTTTGCTAAATATTCACTATTGCCACCTAGCATAATATCAGTACCACGTCCTGCCATGTTGGTAGCAATTGTAACAGCACCAAATTTACCTGCTTGTGCTACAATTTCTGCCTCTTTTTCATGATATTTTGCATTTAATACTTCATGTTGAATACCTTCTTGCTTTAATAATTTACTTAGTTTTTCAGATTTTTCAATAGATACTGTACCAACTAATACTGGTTGACCTTTTTGATGACTTTTTTTGATGCTTTCTACTATTGCCTTGTATTTAGCATTTTCATTTTTATAAATTACATCATTTTCATCTTTACGTATCATAGGTTTATTTGTTGGAATATCTACAACATCTAGATTATAAATTTCCTCAAACTCGGCTGCTTCTGTCATGGCAGTTCCTGTCATTCCAGATAATTTTTCATACATTCTAAAGAAGTTTTGGAATGTAATTGTTGCCAATGTTTTTGATTCATCTGCTATTTTTACATTTTCTTTTGCTTCAATTGCTTGATGTAATCCATTGTTGTATCTTCTTCCATACATGATACGTCCAGTGAATTCATCAACAATTAAAACTTCTCCATCTTTTACGATGTAATCAATGTCCTTCTTCATAACTCCATGTGCACGTAAAGCTTGATTAACATGATGTACTAGAGTTGAATTTTCTAAGTCATTGAAGTTTTCTAATTTAAAAAATTCTTCTGCTTTTTTTATACCTTTTTGTGTTAAAGATGCTGATTTTGCTTTTAAGTCTACGATATAATCATATTTTTCATTGTCCTCTGCTTGGTCAAAATCTTTTACATCTTCTTCTATGATTACTTTTGGTGTTAATCTTTTTACAAAATCATTTGCTCTTTTATATAAATCAGATGATGCATTAGCTCTACCAGATATAATAAGTGGTGTACGAGCTTCATCAATTAAAATACTATCAATTTCGTCTACGATAGCATAATGCAAACTTCTTTGCACTAATTGATTTTTATAAATGACCATATTATCTCTTAGATAATCAAATCCAAATTCATTATTAGTTCCATATGTTACATCTGCATTGTAAGCTTCTTGCTTTTCTTTTGGCTCCATTCCAGCGATAACTAGTCCAACTGATAGTCCTAGAAATTTATATAGTTTTCCCATCCATTCACTATCTCTTTTTGCTAGATAGTCATTTACAGTTATAATATGTACACCTTTTTCTTCTAAGGCATTTAGATATACTGGCAATGTTGCTACTAATGTTTTTCCTTCTCCTGTTTTCATTTCCG
>CANQES010000141.1 GCA_947595555.1 uncultured Clostridia bacterium
CTCCATATGAACATTCTTTTCTGTTGTCTTTTACCCTTTGGATTGCTTCCTTCAAGTACTGATACCCTGTAACATAACGAGGTATACCAGTCATGTCAAGCATATCCTCCACTTCTTTCGAATTTCTTTGAGGGCACTCCAGTTTTGTCAATTCTTCAAGAGATGTTGGTGCTGAAAGATTTTCTAAGGAAATCTCAGAAATCTCTTTGCAGCATCCTTCTATACTCTTCAACAGTTCTACAATTAACTGATTCAATTCCCTCTGTTTTTTCAGGATTTCATTCATCAGTTCCTTTTGTTTTAATGGTGACATGCTTCTTCCTTTCTGCCTCTTTCAAGGTCTTAAAACTATGTTTATAGTTACATATAAATTATAACGCATATTTACATAAAAATCAAATTTGTCCTTTGCCATAACACCCTTCTGTGTCAATTAAAAAAATGCTATATAGGATATATTAATTAAATCAAAAATCCTATATAGCAATTTTATTTCTATTTATATAAATATTTTTGTGGATCAATATGTTCTCCATTCAATCGAATTTCTAAATGTAAATGTGGTCCTGTCGAATTTCCCGTACTTCCCACTGCAGCAATTACTTCTCCTGCTTTTACTTGTTGTCCTTCTTCTACATACATTTTACTGGTATGCGCATACCATGTTTCTAATCCATTTCCATGATCTACTTTTATAATATTTCCATAAGACGAGTGATAATTCGCTGAAATTACGATTCCTGATGCTACTACCTTTATTGGTGTTCCTAAAGGTGCTGCAATATCTAATCCCGTATGGTTGGAATGCCTTATTCTACTACTTGCTCCATATCTAGAAGTAATGGTTCCTGTTATTGGTAAATAAGCAAGTTTTACTCCATTTACTTCTGGCATATTTTCGATTTGTTTTTCTTCTGCTAATTTTTGTTTTACTTTTTTTTCTATATCTTCTTTTGCTATTTCTACTTCTTTGGTTTGTACTTCTTCTTTATTTTGTGTGTATTTTTCTATAATACTTAAATCGATTTCTTCTTGTTTTTCTTGTTTTATGGTATTTACTAATTCTTCTGCTTCTTCTAAAGTATCTACTAAATCAATGGCTTCTTGATGAAAGTCGATTTCATAATACTTATAAGTAATAATTGCATTGGGTACTAATTTCTCTGCAATTTCTTTTTCTTTTGTTTCTTCTTTTCTATCTACTAATTTTAATTCATATTCTGGCTGTTCCTTCATATCAATGATATCGATATTTTTCTCTTCTTGTTTTATAAGCGTCTCTTTTAAAGTTTCTTCAAAAGCTGTTTTATTTTCTACATATCCTAATTTTTTCCCTGAAACTTTAATTTCATATTTCGGTTCATATTTGATTAGTATAATGGCTATAATCAATCCGAAACCTATCATTGTTATATTAAAATATTTTAATATTTCTTTTGCATGGTATTTTATTTTCTTGTTTAAAATAAAAATTCACTCTCCTTTTTTCCTTTTTTTGAAAACAACAAAGTTTATTATACCATATATTTTGTCCAAAATCAACTTATGTATACTATTTTCATCCTTATTTAGTAATTTTTGATTGATTTTCTTTCTTGTTTTTTATGCTTTTTTTACATTTTTCTTTGATTTATTCACTTATTCTTTCTTTTTTTACCCTTTTTTCTTTTTATTTTAAAAATTATGCTTTTATTTTATATTAACTTATAGGTTTTATTTGTATGTTTTAGTTTCTGTAAATTTAAACTATAAAATGCTATATTAATTAACAAAGAATAGGAAGGTGATAAAAAATGGCATTAGATTACACTGTAATTGGTCAAAGAATTAAACAAGCAAGATTGGCTAAGAATTTGACACAAGAAGACTTAGCAGAAAAAATTGATATTTCTGTTGCATTCTTAAGTAGAGTAGAAAGAGGAAATTCTCATATAAATTTAAAAAGATTAAATCAACTTTGTGGTCTACTAGATGTTACAGAAGGTTATGTTTTAAATGGAGCTTCTAGCAATTCTAAAAATTATTTAGATAAAGAATTTACGGAATTATTTAAAAGTTGTTCTCCTGAAAAACAAAAATTAATTTATAATGTAGCCAAAGCAATTGTAGAAACTGATTTAGATGCTTAAAATGGAATAGATCAAAAAATCAAAAAAAATGAACAAAAAACCAATATAAAAAATATTGGTTTTTTGTTGCTTTTGCAACAGTTTCTTTTGTGAAATTTCTATATATTTATATTGCTATTCTTTTTTACTTATGCTATGATAATTTTTGGAAAAATAGTAAATACTAGATGTAGGAGGTAATAATATGAAATTTGAACAATGGAATGGATTTGAACTAGGTGATTGGCAAGATGAAATCAATGTTAGAGATTTCATCCAAAAAAATTACACACCTTATGAAGGAGATGATAGTTTTTTAGCAAAACCTACTCAAAAAACAGAAAAATTATGGAATGAAGTATTAGATTTATATCAAAAAGAAAAAAATAGTCCTGGTAGTGTCTTGGATATTGATACGAAAACCGTATCTACCATATCTAGTCATAAAGC